>JAJYGM010000805.1:8127-10643 GCA_021785095.1 Actinomycetes bacterium | reverse complement strand
GGTGCACGACGTAGCCGGTACGGTGCGGGTCCGCGACCTGCTCGCGGCGATCCTCACCGAACCGACACCCGACGACTCATGACCGCCTACCTGATCACCGGCTCGGATGCCTCGCTCGTCTCTCGCGCCCTCACCGACCTCATCGACGGGCTCACGGGCGCTGCCGGCCGTGCAGGCGCCGGCAGCAGCGCCCAGGCGGAGGTCGAGGAGTACGAACCGGCTGCGGAGTCGTCGGACGACGGCGAGGCCCGTGGCCGTTTCGACGTGGGACCGATCCTCGCTGCCCTGTCCACGCCGCCCTGGCTGAGCGACCACCGGATCGTCGTCGTCCGTGAGGCTGGGGCACTCTCGGCGCCACAGGCGGCGGAGATCGCCCGACTGGTCGCGGTCCCACCGACCGACAACGTGCTCGTGCTGGCCTCTCCCGGCAAGGCCGTCCCGCAGGCGCTGTCGAAAGCCGTGAAGACCGCAGGTGGCACCGTCGTCGACACCGACCCCGGCCGGACGGCGAGGGACCGCAGCGGCTTCCTCGACGCCCACCTTCGTCGGGTCTCGGTCCACCTCGACGCAGCCGCTCGCCGTGCCCTCACCGATCATCTCGGTGAGGACGCCGCCGGGCTCGACCCGATCCTCGAGTTGCTCGAGGCGACATACGGGCCAGGTGCCCGCATCACCGAAACTGAGCTCGAACCGCTCCTCGGCGAGGAAGGTGCCGCGCCACCGTGGGCGCTCACCGACGCCATCGACTCGGGCGACGGAGAGGAAGCGGTCCGAGCCCTTCACCGCCTGCTCGGGCCGAGCTGGCCTCCCGTCCGGGTGCTCGCCACCCTCCACCGGCATGTGTCAGGGATGCTGCGCCTCGACGGCGCAGGCGACGTCCGCAGCCCCGACGACGCCTCCGCGATCCTCGGCATGCATGCGTTCCCGGCGAAGAAGCTCCTCGACCAGAGCCGGCGCCTCGGTCACGACCGCATCGTGAGGGCGGTGGAGGTCCTGGCTGATGCCGATGCCGACCTCCGCGGGCGGGTGGGCTGGCCCGGAGAGCTCGTGATGGAGGTGGCCGTCGCTCGCCTCGCACAGCTGAGCCGCTCGACGCCTCGACCGCAGTCCTCTCGTCCTGTCGGCGGACGCCGATGACGGAGCCGGGTACGGGCGGTACAGCTGGGCCCGCCGGCAGAGCTGGCCCCGCCGGCAGAGCTGACAGCCGCAGCGGCGAGCTCCTCGACGCCCGCGAGCTCGCTCTGCTCGCTGCCTCGATCGCCCGGCAAGCCGGTGCCCTGCTGCTCGAGCACTACGAGGGCTCGGCGCCGAGCGACGTCGTCGTCGCCTCCGCCCGCACGAAGAGCACCCGCACCGATCTCGTCACCGTGGCCGACCGTGCGAGCGAGCAGCTCATCCTCGACCGGTTGACCCAGGAGCGGCCTCACGACGCCGTGGTGGCGGAAGAGGGCGGTTCACGCACGGGGCCGTCCGGCCTCACCTGGGTCGTCGATCCGCTCGACGGCACCGTCAACTTCGTCTACGGCTTTCCCGCCTTCGCTGTCTCGATCGGATGCGAGCGTGCAGGCGAGCGGGTTGCCGGCGCCGTCTACGACCCCCTCCGCGACGAGATGTTCACCGCTGCAGCCGGCGCAGGGGCGCAGTTGAACGGCATGGCGCTCCAGATCGGCGACGGTCCGCCGCTCGGTGAGGCACTCGTCGCCACCGGCTTCGGCTACAGCGCTGGCCAAAGGCTCGAGCAGGCGCGACTGCTCGACACCGTCTTGCCTGCGGTTCGCGACATCCGCCGGGCCGGCTCGGCCTCGCTCGACCTCTGCTGGCTCGCAGCGGGGCGGCTCGATTGCCTCTACGAGGCAGGTCTCGCTCCCTGGGACTTCGCGGCAGGAGCGCTCGTCGTCACTGAGGCGGGTGGCGACATCGACTTCCTCACGGGACTGCCGCCTGGCGCCGACACCCTCGTAGCCGGGCCGACGAACCTGGTGCGGAAGCTCACCGAGCTGCTCCGGCAGGCGGAACGAGCAGCCGGCGCCTCTGCTCGGCGTGCGCGGCAGGCGGGCGACTCGACACGAGCGCCATGACGGGCGAGCACGAGCTCAGCGTCCGCCCTCGCAGCGACGACGACCTCGACGACCTCGTGACGGTGTTGCATCGCGTCCAGGCGGCAACCGGGTACCCCGTGCAGATGCCGCCCGATCCTGCGAGGTGGCTCTCGAGCTCACGGACCCGCGAGTCGTGGGTCGCCGTTTATCGCGGCGGTCCCATCGCCGGCCAGGTCTCGCTCGCGACGAGCGACGGCGACTTCGCCACCGACCTCTGGACGCGGGCGCTCGAGTGCTCGCCGTCGGAGATCGCCGTCGTGAAGCGGCTCTTCGTCGACCCGCCGATGTCAGGCCGCGGTGCTGCGCGGCTGCTGCTCGGGACCGCCGTCTCCGAGGCTCACCGCCAGGGGCTCGTCCCCGTCCTCGACGTTGACGCGTCGAGTGAGCGTGCCCGCCTGCTGTACGAGAGAAGCGGGT
>JAJYGM010000805.1:0-8117 GCA_021785095.1 Actinomycetes bacterium | reverse complement strand
GTCGCGTGAGAGCCCCCGCCTCCCGTACCAGAGAAGCGGGCCCCGCCTCGTCGGCACGAAGGAGCTGACCTGCTCCGGTCTCGGTCACTCCTTCCGCGCCGCCTGTTACGTCGGTCCCCCACCGCCTGTCCCGCCCGTCCCGGAAGGTCCGCCGCCGGCGCTTCGCGATTAGGGTCACGGCGTCATGGAATTCGAGGTCACCGTCGAGATCCCGAAGGGGCAGCGCAACAAGTACGAGATGGACCACGAGAGTGGGCGCATCTATCTCGACCGCATGCTGTTCACGTCGACGAGGTACCCGGCTGACTACGGTTTCGTCGATCACACCCTCGGGCTCGACGGGGATCCCCTCGACGCGCTCGTCCTCGTCGAGGAGCCGACGTTCCCGGGATGCGTCATCCGGGCACGTCCGATCGGCATGTTCCGGATGACCGACGAGAACGGACCGGACGACAAGATCATCGCCGTCCCCGCCCGCGATCCACGCCTCGAGCACCTGCAGGACCTACGACACCTTCCGGAGTTCGACCGCCTCGAGATCCAGCATTTCTTCGAGGTCTACAAGGATCTCGAGCCCGGCAAGTCGGTCGAAGGGGCGCACTGGGCGGACCGTGCCGAGGCGGAGGCGGAGATCGAGGCGGCGAGGTCGAGGCTGAAGGCTCACGAGGGGTGAGCGGCGCCGGCTGTCGGCGCGATCACCCGCCAAGGAGTGGCTTGGTGTGCAGATCGATCCGCCACGCACGCTCCATCGGCTGGACGAGGGAGCTCGCGAGCAGGTCATAGCCGCTCGGGGCGAGGTGCACCCCGTCGGAGTACCGGATCTCCAGCACGTTGCCGCCGACCCGCTTGTACTGGACGAAGCTCCCGTGCGGCCCGCCGAGCGTGGACCAGGACGACACGTACGTGACCCCGTTGTGAACCGCGGCCTCCTGCTGCGCGATCGCGTTCACGTGGGCGGCGAAGGTGGAGTTCACCGCCGGGCTCGAGAGTGGGGGCAGGCCGACCCACATGACGTGTGCTCCGGCCGCGGTCGCTTCGGCCATGAGAAGGGCCACCCGCTGGCGGTACAGGCGGTCCCACTGCGCCGTGCCGGTCGGGACCCCATTGCCGTTCGCCAGCAGCAGGGACTGGTTGTCGTTCGCTCCCATCATGATGACGACGACGCCGGGGTGGTACTGCCGGAGGTCGTTCTCGAGCGCGACCGGCCAGTTCCAGACGTCGGGTCGGGCAAGCCCGGTGTCGATCTTGCCCTTCGGGATCACGTGCACGTACCGATCCTGCGCGAACTGGTCGAGCAGCCCGAAGCCGAGGTCCTCACCGATCGAGTCACCGATGTCCAACATCACGAGCGGATGCGACGGCGTCGGCTGGGTGACGGGGGGCGGCCACGTGTAGTGCTGAACGCCGGTGGAGCTCCCGACGGCCTGGCCGAGGTGGGTGTGCGGCCGGGGCGACACGCCGGAGATCGTGACGTTGTTCGGAGGGCGGTTGCCCGAGGGCGGTACGAACGGCGGTGGCGGCAGCTTTGCGTTCGTCGTCGCCTGGTTCCGCCCGAGGGCGCTGTTGGCGGCATTGACCGGTCCGGAGAGGCCGAGAGCGTTCGCCACAGCGGCGATCGGCCGCAGGAAAGCCACCGAGACCGACCGGCGCGTCCCGAAGGGCGACGTGAGGGCGTTGTGGTACAGCTGGTTCGCGTCGAAGAGCGTCCAGATCCCGAAACACAGCAACCCCACCGCGATCGCCCTTCCCGCCGACGAACGGCGGCCGCTCGGCTCGCGGAAGACGGCGCGGTCGACACGAGGCGGCGCTTCCCCGACTCGGGTCCTGAGGAGGCGGCGACCGGGGAGGCGCTCGTCGATCGTCTCGGTCCGGTTGGCAACCGGCAGATCGTGCGCGTCCCTTTCGGGTTGACGCCGGCGATCCGGCGGGGTGACGACCGATGCACGCCGCTGCCGGCGCCCCGGCTCTGAACGGGCGGGCTCTGAACGGGCGGGCGCTGAACGGGCGGGCCGGGAACGGGCAGGCGCCGATGGCTGCCCGACAGATGCCGGGGCCGATCCCCTTCGCCCCGGGCCTGCCTCTGCCGGCTCGCCCGCACCGGCGGGCGGGCGCGACCTCGGCCACGGGAGGTCGACGTCGCTCTCCGGCGGCTCCACATCGTCCCGCCCGGAGCGGTTCGCCGGCGAGACGGGAAGCTCGACGTTGCCGGCCCGAGACCCTGAGCCTGTCGATCCGTTGCCGACCGCCTTCACACGCCGGTCACGCTGGCTCCGCCGTTCGGACGTGGCCGCTCGCCCCTCATCGGGCTCGACGTCCTGCTCAGCCGTCTCGTCGCGATCCTCCGCCTGTGCCCCGTCCGGCCCCGCCACCCGCACGTTTCGCGGCTGGCGCGCCTGAGGGCGGTCCTGCTGGTGCCCCTGCTGCTGCGACGGTGGTGGGTCCTCGCGCCTGCTCATCTCAGAACCTGAAGTAGATGAATGGAGCGACGCCGGGGGGACCGAGCGTCGTGATGACAAGCATGATGGCAGCAAGCGAGGTGCCCTGTAGCACCAGGCCCCAGCGAGCGAAGGTCTGCTGGCAGCGCACGGCGAAGCCCTGGGGCACGTACTGCGTGGCGATGCCGACGAAGATCGCGAGCACGACCGGGAACGTCACCATGGTCGTCGGGGTCGACCAGCCCGTGAAGAGCCGCTCCAGGACGGCCCACGCGTTGCTGAACCCAGTGGCCCGGAAGAACACCCACCCGAGACAGACGTACTGGAAGGTGGCAAAACGTTGCCAGGCGACAGCGAGCTTGCCTTCTCGCTGAGCCGGTAGCCCGGCGGCAAGGCGCCGCTTGCGCCGGAAGTGGCCGGTGCACTGGCCGACGCCGTGCAGTGCTCCCCAGGCCACGAACGTCCAGGCGGCCCCGTGCCAGAGGCCGCCGAGGACCATCGTGATCATGAGGTTGCGGTAGAGCGACGAGTCCCCGCCCTGGTTGCCACCGAGGGGGATGTAGAGGTAGTCGCGCAGCCAGAACGAGAGCGTCATGTGCCAGCGGCGCCAGAAGTCCTGGAGGGTGCGCGCGGTGTAGGGGGCGTTGAAGTTCTCGGGGAACCGGAAGCCGAGCAGCAGGGCGCAACCGATCGCGATGTCGGTGTAGCCCGAGAAGTCGCAGTAGATCTGGACGGCGTATCCCCAGACGGCGAACAGGTTCTCGAGCGCCGAGTGCTGACCGGGAGCAGCGAAAACCGGGTCGACGATGGCAGACGAGACGTAGCTCGAGAGCACGACCTTCTTGAAGAGCCCTCCCATGATCAAATACGCCGCCCGCGGCAGGTCGATGTGGCGCGGGTTGCGCCGGTGGGATCGCTCGATCTGGGGGATGAGCTCGGCACCGCGAACGATCGGCCCGGCGACGAGGTGCGGGAAGAACGCCACGAAGACGGCGACGTCGAGTGGCTTTGCCGGGACGAGCTTTCGCCGGAAGATGTCGATCACGTAGGACAGACCCATGAAGGTGAAGAAGCTGATCCCGACCGGCAGCGTCACGTTCAACAGGGGGAACGAACCGTGCAGGCCGAGCCCGTGCATCACGTTGTCGAAGCTCTGCGAGGCGAAGCCGTAGTACTTGAACCAGCCGAGCAGGCCGAGTTCGGCCGTGATCGTCGCAGCGAGGAAGCCGCGGCGCGCCCGCTCCCCTTGTGCCCGGTGGACGAGCACGCCACCGACCGTCGTGAAGACCGTGGAGACCGCCAGCAAGAAGACGAAGCGCCAGTCCCACCACGCGTAGAACACGTAGCTCGCCGCCAGGATGAACAGCTTCCACCACCGTGGGAACGGCGCGAGCAGCCAATTGAGGGTGAAGACGATCCCGAAGAAGATCGCGAAATCGGTGGTGGGGAAGAGCAACGGCCAGCCCTCAGTGACTGCTGATGTCGACGCGCCTGGCGCGCTCCGACGAGGGAACGATACTCAGGCTCGACCGGGGTGATCTCAGCGTCAAGTAGGCGTTCACGCTACCGTCCGGGAGTGCCGTCCGGTGGGGGCCAAGCTCGTCACGAAGCTGTGACGACCGACACCCTTCCCATCTTGCGGGCCCGTTCGCGGATGGGGTGCCAGAGGCGGTCGCAGCGGTCCCCCGACCCGTCGAGGGGGCCGGCGGAAGCCGCAAGCGTCGCTACTGCTTGGCCTTGATGGCTTCGATGAGCTTCGGAAGGACCTTGTGGACGTCCCCGACGACACCGAGGTCGGCTATCGAGAAGATCGGCGCCGACTCGTCCTTGTTGATTGCGATGATGTTCTTAGCGCTCTTCATCCCGACCATGTGCTGGGTAGCTCCCGAGATGCCGCAGGCTATGTAGACCGTCGGCTTCACCGTCTTCCCGGTCTGCCCGACCTGGTGCGAGTAAGGCACCCAGCCTGCGTCGACGATCGCTCTCGACGCGCCGGCTGCGCCCTTCAGCAGCTTGGCCAGCTCCTCGATCATGGCGTAGTCCTCGGCCGCCCCGAGCCCGCGCCCACCGGACACGACCACCTCGGCCTCGTCGAGCTGTGGCCCCGAACGCTCCTCCTCGTGGCGCGCCTTCACCCTCGCTCCGTCGCTCCGGCCGGTGTCCGGTGCCTCGATCGACACCACCTCGGGCACAGACCCGCCCGCCGGCTCTGCGGCGAACGACTTCGCCCGGATGACGAAGATGCCGGGTCCGTCGCCGGTGAACTTGGCGTTCAGGACCTGGGTGCCCCCGAAGATGGCGTGCTCGGAGACGAACGACCCGTCCTGCCTGGCGAGGCCGACGACGTTCGTGAGCAAAGGGCGGTCGATCCGGACCGAGAGCCGCCCGGCGACATCCCGGCCGTCATAGGTCTGGCCGACGAGCAGCGCATCGGGTGCGCCCTCGGACTCGATGAGGCTGGCGATGGCCGCCGAGACGCGCGGACCCGGCAGTGACTCGCCGAGGTCCCCGGCGTCGAACACCTTCACTGCGCCGTACTCGCCGAGCTTGGCGGCGGCATCGGACGCACCGGCCCCCCACGTCACCGCCTGCACGTCGGCGTCGAACCCGCGAGCAGCGGTCAGCAGCTCGAGCGAAACGGTCGCCGGCTCGCCATGGCTCTGCTCGGCGAGCACCCAGATCTTTCCCACGTCGCTGGCCTCCTAGAGAACCTTGATGCGCTCGAGGTAGCCCACGATCTTCTCGTGGGCATCGCCCTCGTCCGTCACGATCTCGCCCGACTGCCGCTCCTCGGCCGCCTGCACCGACACGACCTCCTGCCGGGCACCTGCCCACCCGACTCGAGAGACATCGATGCCGAGGTCGCTCACCGTGAGCTCCTCGACGGGCTTCGAGCGGGCCGCCATGATCCCCTTGAACGAGGGATAGCGTGGCTCGACCACGCCGGCGGTCACCGTGACGACCGCGGGCAGCGGGCTCGTCACCTCGTCGTACCCGGCTTCGGTCTGGCGTCGCACCGCGACGGAGTCGGGCGTCACCTCGACGTGCTTCGCGAACGTGACGGAGGGCCACCCGAGAAGCTCGGCAAGCTGCACCGGCGTCGTGCCGGTGTAGCCATCGGTCGACTCCGTCGCCGCCAGCACGAGGTCAGGCTGGATCCGCTGCACGACGGCCGCGAGCACGCGGGCCGTCCCGAGGGCATCGGAGCCGGCGAGGGCGTCGTCCGAGACGAGGACGGCGCCGGCGGCACCCATGGCGAGAGCGGTGCGCAGGCCGGACGTCTCTCCGTTCGGGGCCATCGAGATGAGGGTCACGTCGCCGCCGCCGGCCGACTCGGCGAGTTGGAGCGCCATCTCGACACCGTAGGAGTCGGAGTCGTCGAGGATGAGCTTGCCTTCGCGCACGAGCGTGTTCGTCGACGGGTCGAGCGAGAGCTCGCCCGCCGGATCAGGGATCTGCTTGACGCAGACGGCGACGTTCATGTCCATGATTGTTCCCGACGGCCGGGGGACTAAGCCAACTGGGCCGCACGGCATCCCGCCTGAGCTGCCGGTACATCGTTGGTGATGACCGCTTCGACCCCGATCCGGGCGAGCTCGGCGACCCGGACGGGGTCGTCCACCGTCCACACGCGCACGACGAGGCCCTGCCTGCGGGCGATGCGGACGTACTCCTCGTCCACGGACGTGTCGTACGGGTGGACTCCCGCCGTTTTGACTGCCGTCGCGCCGGCGCAGGCCTCGTCCGCCGCGACCCCGGGCCCGACCAGCCAGGCAGTCTCGATACGAGGCGCCTCCAGCGAGAACGCCCGCAGCGCCCGCCTCGAGAAGCTCGACACGACGAAGCGATCGTCCCCGCCCCGCCCGAGCAGCAAGGCTGCAGTTGCCATGGCGACCCATTGCGAAGGGTCGAAGTCCGGATCCTGCGGCGCGTTCTTGATCTCGACGTTGACGACGAGGTCTCCACAGGCCTCGAGCGCCTCGGCGAGCGACGGCACCTCCTCTGGGAGCTCGCCCGCTTCGAGCAGGCACAGGCGGCGCCCGTCAGCAAGCTCGGCGTCGTGGTGAACGACCAGCCGGTGGTCGGCCGTCCGCCTGACGTCGAGCTCCACCCCGTCGGCACCGAACCGGCGAGCCGCAAGAAACGCTGCCACGGTGTTCTCCCGCTCCGGCCCGTGCGGGCCGGAGCCACGGTGAGCGAGGACGAGGGTCATCGACGGACAGTCATGCTGCCGACGCCACGCCCACACGTGATCTGGCGCTGGGCGCGCGGTACGCGAGCTGCGCGAATGGGGCGAAGATGCGAGACGTGCAAGGTTTGGCGACGTCGGCCTCGGGGTACTGGGCTGCACCGGAAGGATGGATGTCCGTCTGTGCTCGTGCTCACATGCTTGCAGCGGTCGGCCGTTCGCCCTATCATCTGCACAGCAGTTCCGCTCGCCGACCCGGCCGGCTCCCGCTTCATCGCTGCAGCTGGTGTGTGTTGTGACCGTAGTTTGTGACTCTGTTCACGAGCCGGTTGGCGAACAAGACGATACGGCACCTCACAGGAGGCGAGGGTGGCTCTGACCTGGACCCGCTCCATCGAGTGGGACTCCGACGACTGGCGCAAGACCGCGGCTTGTCGGGATACCGATCCAGACCTGTTCTTCCCTGTCGGCACGACTGGGCAAGCGGTGGACCAGATCGAGGCAGCGCGAGCGGTCTGCCTCTCGTGCGAGGTCAGGGAGGCTTGCCTCGAGTTCGCGCTGGCGACGAACCAGGAGTCCGGCGTGTGGGGCGCGACCTCCGAGGAGGAGCGTCGCAAGTTGCGCAAGGCGTGGCTCGCCGCCCGCCGGCGCCGCGCTTCCTGATCAGTCCCGCTCACTGCCTCGTCGAGCCGAGCGCGAGCCGGCGCGTCAGCTGACCTCCCACAATCCGGAGCGGCTCAACACCGCCCTCCCGGTGCGAAGGCGCCCGCCGCCGAGGCGGTAGACGGCCTCGGCCGATGCGGGAGAGAGCACGCGGACCTCGATCACCGTGACGGCCGCGGGTGCATGAGCCCGACAAAGACCAGCCACGACTCCCGCGGCTGCTCGGAGGACGCTCCGCGTGACCGAGGGACTCGTGCCCGAGGAGCCAGGAGTGCCAGAGGTGTTGGCGGAGGCCGCTGCCCCGACGCGGGGAGCCCCGCCCGCCAGTCCTCGGGCGCAGCCCGTCGAGGCGGAGCTGCCCGCTGCCGGACCGGTGGCGGCGCCGGCGGTGCGTGGTCCCCATCCGGTGAGGAAGCCGATCGAGTGCAGCGACCGCCCCGATGCCGTCTCGGCTACCACGCTGAAGAAGGCGGACACCTCTGCTGCTCGGACGACACCTCCGACGAGAGCGATGCCCCCTCTCGGGCGCGTGATCTCGGTCGTTCCATCCGGCTGCTCGGCTGCCACCTTGGCGACTCCTGCCCCGGTGGCGACCGTCGCCCACCAGAAGTCGCGGCGCGGCGAGATCGCGCGGGCGCCGGAGGAGAGCACCTCGAGGCCGGACGGCGACAGCGGTGCGGTCGCGGCGACGGCGATCGACTTGACGCTTTC
The DNA here is from genome assembly GCA_021785095.1 of Actinomycetes bacterium. The sequence goes on along the minus strand of JAJYGM010000805.1, from coordinate 119 downwards.
GGCACCGAACCGGGCGGTGGTCGTCACGAGCTCGGAGGCGTAACAGCCTGTCGAACCGCCGCTCGCGACGAGCAGGGGCGCCAACCAGCGACCCGTTGCGCTGAGCCTCACGCCTCGTG
>JAJYGM010000497.1 GCA_021785095.1 Actinomycetes bacterium | reverse complement strand
ATCTCAGCGAGCTGCGCCATCTCGAGCGGGAGCTCCGCGACGGGTACGAGCGGGTCGTGACCCGGCTGTGGGACTCCCTCGAGCCCGGCACCCACGCTCGGTCCGTCGAGATCGCCGAGCTGCCCGCCTGCGTCCGGGGGTACGGGACGGTGAAGGCCGCCGCGATCCGCCGGTTCTGGAGCGAGCTCGGCCGACTCGATCCCGAGCACCTGGACGTCGAGCGCAGGGGCACGGCCTCGCCCGGACTCCCGCGCGTCGATCTGCCTCTCCGACCGCGCCTGGGTTAGGGTCGGCCGAGACGATCTCCACGGGTCAGTGGAGGAGGAGATCGAATGGACTTCCCCGGGCTCACGCAGCGCCGCGCCCGGCCGCCCCGACGCCCGGGCGCGGCTCGGCACGCGGCCCGCTTGGCCGCAGCTGGGATCTCGGTCATCGCGGCGCTGGCTGGCAGCGCGATCATGGCTGCGGAGGCGGGTGGGGCGGCTCACGAGTACTACGTCGCCATCGGCGCGTCCGAGGCCCTCGGCTTCCAAGGCGGCGGCCCGCACCACTCGACACGCGTCACCGACCAGGGCTACACCGACGACCTGGTCACCATGGAGAAGTCCCGGTGGCCCGGCCTCCAGCTCGCGGTCTTCGCCTGCCCGGGGCTCCGCGTGGACATGGCGCTCTCCGGCCGGACAACGAACCCGCCGGGCTCCGTTGCGGCCAAGACGACGAGCGGCAGGTGCCGCCGGAAAGCCGGCTCGGAGGTCGGAGCAGCGTCGGCGTTCATCCGCTCGCACCGAGGCCAGGTCGTGCTCGTCACCGTCGACCTCGGCTATCCAGACGTCGCGGCCTGCATGAAGAAGAAGACCGTCGACGCCGTGTGCGTGACCGACGCGCTGGCACGGGTCCGCTCCGACCTGCCCGAGGTGGTGTCCCGCCTCCGTGCGGCCGGCGGCAGCTCGCTCCGGATCGTGGGGCTCAGCCACGAGGACCCCTTCCTCGCCTACTCCGTGGGCAAGCGGGACCCGGATCCCGCCTTCGCCAATGCGAGCGCAGCGGTGACCGAACGGTTCAGCCAGGTGGTGCACGCGGCGTACGCGAGCGTGCACGTGCCGGTCGCCCGCGTCGCCGCCGCCTTCGCCACCGGCGTCACCTCTCCGGCCCGCCTCGCGAGATGGGGCACGGTCCCCCTCGACGTCCAGCGGATCTGCTCTCTCACGTGGATGTGCAACGGCGGCAACATCCATCCCAATGCGGACGGCTACCACGCGATCGCCGCCGCGATCGCTGCGGCTGCCGGCTGAGCGATGGCGAGCCCGCGCGTCGCGGGCGAGGGGGTGCGCGATCGACGGCCCGTCGAAACAACCCTCCGTTTTCACCGGAGGTAGCATCGGCCGTCGATGCGGTGCTCGTCTTGCGGGGCCGAGTGCCCACCCGGGAAGCGTTTCTGCGTCACGTGCGGGGCACGACTCAGCGCCTCGTGCCCCGCGTGCGGGGAACCCGTGGAGGCAGGCAACCGGTTCTGCGGGGAGTGCGGCGCGCCGCTCGACCAATCGGCTCCGGTGCCGTGGCCCACGCCGGGCGCTGCGCACGATCCGCGAGCCGCGACGGAGCACCCGGTCGCAGAGCGCCGGGTGTGCTCGGTGCTCTTCTGTGACCTGGTCGGGTTCACGCCCTTCTCGGAGACGAAGGACCCAGAAGAGGTCCGTGAGATCCTGTCGCGCTACTTCGAGGTCGCACGGCGCACGATCACTCGCTACGGCGGGATCGTGGAGAAGTTCATCGGCGACGCCGTGATGGCGGTCTGGGGGGCGCCACTCGCCGAAGAGGGGGACGCAGAACGGGCCGTGAGATCAGCGCTCGACCTCGTCGACGGCGTCGCAGTCTTGGGTGCAGAGGTGGGCGCACCCGGACTTTCGGCACGGGCAGGGGTCGTGACCGGCGAGGTCGCGGTCACGATCGGCGCACGGGGCGAGGGCATGGTGGCAGGAGACGCGGTCAACACCGCTTCGCGGGTCCAGTCGGTCGCACGGCCGGGGTCGGTCCTCGTCGACGAGGCGACGAAGAGGCTCTCCGAGTCCGCCATCTTGTTCGAAGACGCCGGCAGCTTCGCCCTCAAGGGGAAGGAGCACCCCGAGCACCTCGTCCGAGCGGTCCGCGTCCTGTCGGGCGTCGGAGGCAAGCAGCGCGCCGACGGCCTCGAGGCGCCCTTCACCGGAAGGGACGCTGAGCTCCGGGCGCTGAAGGACCTCTTCCACGCCTCTGTCGATCGCAAGGCTCCTCGCCTCGTCGTCGTCTCCGGCCCCGCAGGGGTCGGCAAGTCCCGGCTCGGCTGGGAGTTCGACAAGTACATCGACGGCCTCGCAGACACCGTGCTCTGGCACCGCGGGCGCTGCCTCTCCTACGGCGAAGGGGTGGCGTTCTGGGCACTGGCAGAGGTCGTCCGCCAACGCTTCGGGATCGCAGAAGAGGACCCGACCGAAGCAGCGGCGACCAAGCTGAAGGAGGGCCTCGTCCGCTTCGTCGGCGACGAGGCCGAGCGCGACTACGTGGGGGTGAGGCTCTCTCGCCTTCTCGGCGTGCCCTACCCCTCGGAGACGAAGGCGGTGCTCTCCCAGGACGAGCTCTACGCGGGCTGGCGGCTCTTCTTCGAGCGCCTCGCCCAGGTGGCCCCGGTCGTCATGCTCATCGAAGACGCCCAGCACGCAGACGAGAGCCTGCTCGGGTTCTTCTCGCACCTGGTCGACTGGACGAGGAACCTTCCGGTCTTCGTCGTCATCTTCGCCCGGCCCGGGCACGCCGGCATCGACTCCGGGTACGGCATGGGCCGCAACCGTGCGACGATCTCTGTCGACCCCCTCGACGAGGGGTCCATGAAGGTGCTGGTCGACGCCCTCGTCCCGGGCATGCCCGCCGGCGCCCGAGACGCCATCACCTCCCGGGCGCAGGGGATCCCGCTCTTCGCGGTCGAGACGGTGCGCTCCCTCCTCGACCAGGGCGTGGTGGTGCAAGACGGCGCGAGCCTCAGCCTCGCAGGCGACCTCGGCGCCCTCCGGGTCCCAGACTCCCTCCACGCCCTCCTGGCCGCACGACTCGACGCACTGGCGCCGTCGGTGCGCTCGCTCGTCGGCGACGCGAGCGTCCTCGGCACGAGCTTTCCGAAAGAGGCTCTCGTCGCGGTCTCGGGTCAGGGCGGAGACGCCGTCGACGCAGCCCTCGCAGAGCTCGTGCGCCGAGACGTCCTGCACATCCTTACGGACCCGCTCTCCCCAGAGCGCGGGTCGTACCGCTTCGGCCAGGAGATGCTCCGCCAGGTCGCCTACGAGACCCTGTCGAAGAGAGACCGCAAGGCACGGCACCTGGCGGTCGCGGCCCACCTGCGCCAGGCGTTCCCGGGCGACGGCGAGGAGATCGCCGACGCGATCGCCCGCCACTACCTCGACGCCTTGGCCTGCGGACCCGACGACCTCGACGCCGAGGAGTCGACCGCACACGCGCTCAGCTTCTTGGTCCGGGCGGCCGAGCGCGCGGAGCGCTCAGGAGCGCTCGGGCGCGCGGCCGACAGCTACAAAGAGGCGGCGCGGATCGCCCCCTCGGACGGGGCGCCGACGCTCTCCGAGAGGGCGGCCCAGGCAAGCTTGGACGCCGGCGACTACGACGCGGCGATCGCCTGCGCGCAGGCCGCGCGGGAGGGACATCTCGCCCTCGGCGACCGAAGGGGGGCGGCCAGGGCCCTGTCCATGGAGGGGATCGCCATCAGCGGGTCCGGGCGCCACGAGGCCGGACGTCGCGCGCTCAGTGAAGCGCTCGTGGTCCTTCAGGAGGGACCCGACGCCGACACGGTCAGCGCGCTCGGGCGCCTCGCCAGCCTCGAGGTCTTCGCCGGAAATGCCCAGGAAGGCCGCCGCCTCGTCACAGAGGCGCTCGACCTCGCCCAGGCGCTCGGGGTCGCCACACGCGAGCTCGCCCTGCTGTTCAACGTCCGCGGCATCGCCGCCGGCTTCGCCGACCGGCTGGCGGAGGCCGCCGGCGACTTCGAGACGGCGGCCCGTCTCGCAGAGCGTGCAGGCGACTTCGGGACGCTCGGCATGGTGCAGATGAACCTCGGTGACGCGCTCGTCCGGAGCGACCCGAAGGCGGCGGCGGCAGCCGCCCGCTCCGCGACGGCGCACGCCCGGCGCTCCGGGAGGCGGCGCACCCTCGCCGTCGCGGTGGGCAACCTCGCGACCGCGCTCATCGAGGTGGGCGAGTGGAACGAGGCGGAGGGGGTGCTCCACGACGCGCTCGAAGAGGACCATCTCGACGAGCTCTTCCTCCACGCGGTCACAGGGTGGCTCGCGGCGCTGCGAGGGGACGGGGAGCGGGTCGCTCGTGCCCAGGTGTCGCTCACCGGGTTCCGAACGACCGAGGACCCACAGGGCCAGGCGACACTGGGCCGCCTCGACGCGCTCACCGCCCTGTGTGCAGGGGACGTCCCCGGCGCGCTCGGCCACGCGATGGGCGTGCTCGACAAGGCTTCGGCCTTGGGGATCGGTGCCGACGCGATGCGCTCGGCCTGGCCGCTCGCCGCACGTGCGGCCCGGAGCCTCGGGGACCGGGCGACCCTGGACCGGGTCCTCGAGGTGCTCGACTCCCGTCCGGCCGGCCACCTGCCCAAGGTCCTCTTCGCAGGACGCCAGCTCGCCGGCGCACTCGTCGCGGCCGATGCCGACACGGGCACGGCCAGCTCGTGCACGTCTGCGCTCACGGACGCGATCGGCGCACTTCGTGAGGTCGGGAACCCCTACGAGCTCGCCCACGGCCTCATCGACTACGCAGAGCTCCTCGTGCGTGCCGACCTGGCCGGAGCGGAATCGGCGCTCGCGGAGGCAAAGAACATCGCGGAGCGGCTGGGCTGCCCCCCGCTCGTCGCCCGTGCGGCATCTGTCGCGGCGGTGGCGACACGGACCGACGCAGCGGGCTGACGCCGTACATGACGACGGACTCACGACCGGACTGGCGACCGGACTGACGTAACGGTGTCGCAGACCGAGAAGGACACGACGATGACGGAGCTCCTGATCGACTTCATCACCTCTCTCGACGGCTACGCCGCCGCCGACGGCTGGCCGGGCTGGTGGGGACTGGAGGGGTCCGAGTACCTCACGTGGCTGGGCGAGCAACCGGAGGCGGGCTACACCGTCCTGATGGGTGCGACCACCTATCGCGTGATGTCCGAATTCGCTGCCCAAGGTGAGCCGGGCACCGATGCCCTTGCCCGTATGGCGAAGATCGTCTTCTCGACCACGTTGAGCGAGCCCCTTTCCTGGCCCAACACGCAGCTCGTGAAGCGGAACCCCGCAGCGGCCGTCCGGGAGATGAAGGAGGAGGGCACCAGGTCGATGCGAACGATCGGCAGCCTCACGCTGTGCCGATCTCTCCTCGAGGCGGGCCTCGTGGACCGCTTCCGGGTGGTCGTCTTCCCCGTGATCACCGGAAGGACCGGCCGCGAGCGCATCTACGACGGCTACCCCGACGTGGCGCTGGAGATGATCGGCAGCCGCACCTTCGACGGTCGCATCCAGCTCCTCGAGTACGTTCCGACGATCCTGGCAGGGCCGCCGGGCATGGAGACGGTCGACGCCTGACCGGTTCCATCCGGCTCGCGAGGTCGTGGGTCCTTCTTCACGCGGTCGACGTCGGGTCGCCGATCGCCGGAGATGCCCAGCGGAGACCCTCGTCATCGCGCAATCAGGGGCACCCTGGGATCAGAAGAGGGTCCCGCTCCGTCGCTCGCCGGCGCAGCGTGCACAGCGTCGTTCGGTCCACGGGCGCTCCTCTATCCACGAGAGGAGGTCTGCGCTCGGCGGCCAACCGCGCTGGAGGTGCCTGCCGATGACGACGGGACCCATGACGACCGCATCGCGCCGGCGCAACGCAGCGACCGCGCTGAAGAGCTTGGCCCCACTCACGAACGAGTCGTCGAGCAGCAGCACCCGCAGACCGGCCACGTCCTCTGTGACAGTGAACTGCCCCGGGTCCAAGGCTCGCTGGTTCGCGTCGGGCTGCGCGGCGAGAACCTGGCGACAGCGGCCGGCGAGCTCCCTGACCCGAGTGACGACCGGCTGGAGGGCGACGCGGCCGGGCGAGGGGACGCAGGTGGCGATGTCCCACTCGCCGATGCAGCCCTCGTGCTGGGCCATGAACACGGCGAGAACGCCTGCCAGGCGCAGGCTCATGCGGTCCCGGACCGCGGCCGAGGGGCTGTCCTTGTAGCCGCGCAGGTGCGCATGGAGCAGTCCGCTGTGGACTGAAAGGGCGATTGGGAGGATCTCGGGAGGTTCGAGCCGGCTCGCGTCCTCGCACGGGCGGCAGGTCGCGAACCCTGGTCTCGCACTGCTGTGGCAGATGGCACAGACGCCGTCTTGGGGCTGGGCTGGGACCGGGATCAGCGCCCCTCGCAGGGGCACGATGACCTGGCCTGCGTCGGCCACCTGCCCGGCCTACACGAGAACGGCCGCGTCAGCGATCAAGTCGACCTCCACCGCGTCGACGACCTGGTCGACCGAGTCGACTGCTGCCACGTCGGGCCGGGCGGCGACGGCTCGGGCCCATGGCTGAGATCGCACGAGCTGGTCGAGGAGGAAGACCCGCTTGCCGTGGCGGAGGGCGGCCTCCGCCTGGAGGCGCGCCCCCGACGTCTCGCCGGCTTCCACGACGACGGTGCCGAGCGCCAGGCCCGAGGTCACCACGTTGCGGACGGGGAACGTCCAGCGAGCCCCGCGCATCGACGGCCAGAACTGCGAGACGCATGCACCGGATCGTGCGATCGCGTCGGCGAGAAGTCGGTTCTTCGCCGGGAAGACCACCTCGATGCCGGTGCCGAACACCGCGATCGTCCTGCCTCCGACGGAGAGCGCCCCGCTGTGCGCCGCCGTGTCGATCCCTTCCGCGAGGCCGGACACGACGGTGACGCCGCGGTCTGCAAGCTGGCGGGCGATCTCGTAGGCGGCATGCCGTCCCTCGTCACCGGCCCGACGGGTGCCCACGACCGCGATCGCCCGGTCGTCGCCGGCGACCAGGTCGCCTCGCACCATGAGGAAGGGCGGACGGTCGTGGATCATCCGGAGATTCACCGGGAAGTCGGCATCGATGGTGTCCACCATCCGGATCCCGCGTTCGGCGAGCCGATCGAGCTCTCGCTCCCAGTGACGGAGCCGCTCCCGGGAGACCTGGGCGAGACCGGCCTCGAACCAGGCGCGGTCCTCGGGGGCCAGGAGCGCCGGGTCGTCGAGGGCTCCGGCCTCGACGAGCTCGGCGAACCGGTGCGACGGTGGGCCGCTGAGCGAGCGGCAGAGGACCTCCGCTGCGGCGAGGACCCTCGGATGACGAGCAACCCTGTCCTCAGGACCCATCGACGCTCCTTGTCGTCACCGCAACGCTCTCCACCGTACCAGCGATCCAGGCTCGATACGAACATCCGTTCGTGTCCCTGGCAGCCATCTCCGGTTCGCTCGCATCTCGCCCTCCCCGAGCCAGGGTGGCCCTGTCCTCCGTCTGCCGCCTGATGACCATGTGGGGCCGGTGGGGATCGAACCCACGACCCAGGGATTATGAGTCCCCTGCTCTGACCACTGAGCTACGGCCCCGTGCCGTGTCTATCAGTCTGCGCTCCTGGAGCTCCCCTCGCCGCGCGTGGAGCTCCCCTCGCCGCGCCGACCTGCAGAGCGAGCCGAGCGAGCCGCAAGCCGAGCGAGCCGCACCGCGAGCTCGGGGTGCCACGAGTGGTTCGGTCACGACGCGACCAGTCGTGAGCCGCACGCTGCAGGCACCTGCGCGATGCTGACTCGGTGACCGCGGAGGTTCGCGATGGCCAGGAGTCCGGCTCGGACCGTGATGCCTGGTCCCAGGGTCTCGTCGACATCGCCGGGAGCCCCGACGCGCGCGAGCTCGCGCTCGACCTGAGCCGTCGGGCGCCCGCGAGCTACCGCGAGCGGACCACCCCGGAGCAGGCGGCCCTGGACGCGCACGAGCTGCAGTCCCTGTTCGGCGCAGGACGACAGGGGGCGGGCGAGAGGGCGGGCGAGGGCACGGGCGAGGGGGCGGGCGAGGGGGCGGGCGAGGGGACGGGCGGCGCAACCACGGAGCACCGCTTCGCCGTCCGGGCAGTGGCTGCCGAGAAGTTCCATCTCCGCCGGCTGGCATCGAGACCCGTCGAGCTCACCACGCTCCTGCCGGTTCTCGAGAGCTTCGGCCTCGTCGTCGAGGACTCGGTGCCGTACCGGTTCGAGCTGCGCGCGGGGCTCGCTGTCGCGATCGACGACGTCGGCGTCCACCTCGCCGACCTGGGAGCCGCGCCCCGTGGCTTCGACGCGGCTGCCGACGCACCCCGTCTGGTAGAGGCGCTCGACGCCGTGGTCGGGGGACGGACGGAGGTCGACCGCCTCAACCGCCTCGTCATCGCTGCCGGTCTCGACTGGCGCGAAGTCTCGCTGCTCCGCGCCTATGCCTCCTACTGGGCCCAGTGCAACCCCCCGATCCCTGCCTCCGACGTCGAAGAGGCACTGGTCGCGTTCCCCTCCGTGTCGCGTAGCCTCGTGGCGTACTTCGCGGCACGCTTCGACCCGTCGGCAGGCGACGCGGCACGCTTCGACCCGTCGGCGGGCGACGCGGAGGCATCGGCTCGTGCGGTGTGCGTGGCCGAGCTGATCAAGGTGCCGCTCCTCCGCTGGGACCGCGCGCTGCGCGTCGTGCTGTCGCTCGTCGACGCCACCGTGCGCACGAACTTCTACCAGCGGGGCCGGTCGGGGGAGCCCAGGGAGACCATGACGCTCAAGCTCGAGAGCGCGTCGGTCCCGCAGCTTCACCCCCCTCACCCCCGCATCGAGACCTGGGTCCACGCACCGGGGGTCGAAGCCATCCACCTTCGCGCCGGGCTCGTCGCCCGCGGCGGCATCAGGTGGAGCGAGCGCCCCGAGGACTTCCGCACCGAAGTGCTCGACCTCATGGTGGCTCAAGTGAAGAAGAACGCCATCATCGTCCCGACCGGCGCGAAGGGGGGCTTCGTATGCCGGGTTCCCGGCCGTCCCTCCCCCGCCGACGTTCGCCGCTGCTACACGGCCTTCGTGAACGCGCTCCTCGACGTCGCCGACGACCTCGTGGGCGGCAAGGTCGTCAGCCCACCCGACATGGTCGTCCACGACGGGCCCGACCCGTACCTCGTGGTCGCGGCGGACAAAGGCACCGCCGACCTCTCCGACCTCGCCAACGAGCTCAGCGCAGCGCACGGGTTCTGGCTCGGTGACGCCTTCGCATCCGGTGGCAGCCACGGCTACAACCACAAGGCGATGGGCATCACCGCCCAGGGCGCCTGGGTAGCGGTGCGCCGGCACTTCCACCAGCTCGGAATCGACGTCCAGCACGAACCCATCCTCGTCGCCGGCATCGGCGACATGTCAGGGGACGTCTTCGGCAACGGGATGCTGCTCAGCGACGCGATCCGGCTCGTCGCCGCCTTCGACAACCGCCACGTCTTCTTGGACCCCGACCCGGACCCGAAGGTCTCCTACGCGGAGCGGAAGAGGCTGGCCAGCCTCCCCGCGTCGAGCTGGGCCGACTACTCGGCGGCGGCGATCTCCCCCGGAGGCGGCGTATGGCCACGCGGGGTGAAGGAGGTGCCGCTCGCCCCGGAAGCCCGACGTGCCCTCGGCGTCGAGCGCGAGAGCTTGTCACCCCCCGAGCTCATCAGCGCCATCCTGGAGGCGCCGGTCGACCTTCTGTGGTTCGGAGGTGTGGGCACCTTCGTCAAGGCAGCGGACGAGACCGACGCCGAGGTGGCCGACCGGGAGAACGACGAGGTCCGGGTGACCGCCGACCGCGTGCGGGCCCGGGTGGTCAGCGAGGGCGGCAACCTCGGCTTCACCCAGCAGGCACGGATCCGGTACTCACGGCGGGGAGGCCGGATCAACACCGATTTCATCGACAACGCGGCAGGGGTCGCGACGTCGGATCGGGAGGTCAACCTGAAGATCCTCCTGGCGCTCGCGATCGAAGAGGGGCGACTCGGGCCAGTCGACCGCGACGCCTACCTCGAACGCGCCCAGGACGAGGTCGCCGCAGGAGTGCTCCGGCAGGTGGACCACAGCGTCGCTGCGCTCAACCGCGCCGTGACGGACAGCGCGGATCGACTGGACGCCTACGCGGCGCTCATCGACGCGCTCGAGGCGTCGGGGCGCGTGGACCGGGCTGTCGAGGCGCTCCCCGGCGTCGACGAGCTCGCCGTCCGGCGTGCTGCAGGCGCCGGCATGATCCGCCCCGAGCTCGCCGTGCTGCTCGCCTACGCGAAGTCGGACCTCGGCGCCGCGATCGAGCAGTCGCCGATCGTCGCCGACCGCTCGTTCGCGGAGGCGGTCGAGGGCTACTTCCCCTCCGCCATGCGCGCGGACTTCGGCGACCTCGTCGCCAAGCACCGCCTCTACGACCAGCTCCTGGCGACCGAGGTCGCGGGCGAGATCGTGGACCGGCTGGGCGCGGCGTGGGCCCACGAGACCGCAGCGGAGCTCGGGGTCGGCCTCGACGACGTCGCCGGCGCGTACTGGGCCGCACGACACGTCGTGAGCGCCGCCGCACTCTGGGCCGAGCTGGACACCCGATGGGCGGAGCTGACCGCTGATGCCGATGCTCGGCAGATC
>JAJYGM010000053.1 GCA_021785095.1 Actinomycetes bacterium | reverse complement strand
GGCAGGTGGGCGGCGGGCAGGTGGGCGCTGGGCAGGTGGGCGGCGGGCAGGTGGGCGGCGGGCAGGTGGGCGGCGGGCAGGCGGGAGCCGGGCAGGTGGGCGGCGGGCAGGCGGGCGCCTGCGGGCGCTGGCCGGGCGTGAGGCAGGTGGGGGACTGGCGGGCACGAGCCACCCCGGGTGCGGCAGGCGGGAGCACGTCAGCGATTAGGATTGGCAGTCGAAGGTAGAGAGTGCCAACATGGCCGGCACCGGGCTGTCGCTGGTCGCACGGGACACCGAGGAGAAGTCGATGCCGACGTACGAGTACGCATGCACGAGTTGCGGGCACCACCTCGAGGTCTTCCAGTCGTTCTCCGAGGACCCCCTCACGGCCTGCCCGAACTGCGCGGGTGGTCTCCGCAAGGTGTTCGGGTCGATCGGGATCGTGCTGAAGGGGAGCGGCTTCTACCGCACCGACAGCCGCTCCTCCTCCAGCGGGAAAGCCGCGTCCAAGGAGAGGGACAAGAACGACACGGAGAAGAGCGAGAAGAAGGACAGCGCCTCGTCGGGGTCCGGGAGCGAGTCCGCCGCGCCGGCGTCGAGCACCTCGAGCTCGGCCAGCACGTCCTCGTCGAAAGGGTCCGACAGCTCTCCGAAAGCAGCCGCCTCCTCCGGCTGACCGCACAGCTGGCCTGAGCGACCGGTTCGCGGCGGTGCTCGGCAGGCAGAAGCTCACGGACGCGCTGCGCCCGGATCATGGCCTCCATGGCCCGCCACGACGAGACCGCCAAGCCCGTCGATCGGACCGACGGCGCCAAGCCCGAGGCGGCCCCGGCAGATGGGCCCTACTGACGCTCGGCCGCATTCGGCATCTCGTGGTGCCGCTGAGCGAGGGAGACAACCGACCCGGCAAGGAGCACCCCGACCGACAGGGCCAGCCCGACGCGGAGGCCCGCGGGTCCGTCGGAGAACACACCGGCGAGCACCGGGCCGAGGCACTGACCGAGGGCGAAGGCAACCGTCAACCCGGCGATCGCCGGGGTCCAGTGGTGCGGCTGGAGCGAGCGGCGGGCAACTGCGGTGACCGCGGTCACAACCGACAGGAACGACCCTCCGAACAGCAGCGCCGATCCCATGGCCGCCACCGGTGACCCGGACACGAGCGGCAGCAGCGCCCCGGCTCCGAGCACGGCCAGCACCATGGCGGCTCCGCTACCCCCGCGGAGCCTCGCGATCGGCCAGGCCCAGGCGAGGGCGCCGGCGATCGAGGCCGCGCCGAGCACGACCCAGAAGGCGGTGATCCCCGACGGTCCCATGCCGTGACCCTGCAAGAAGGCGACGATGAAGGTCATGTAGGCGATGTAGCCCGCCCCGAACAGGCCGTAGGAGACGAGCAGCGCTCCAAGATGCCGCGCCGGCCAGCGCCTGTCGGCGACCGGGGGCGCCGGGAGCTCGGCACTCGCCAGAGCGACAGGGGTCGCGACGGCGAAGGCGACGGCGCCGAGCCCCGCGAGTGCGACCCACCCCCACCGCCAGCCCTCTGCGAGGCTCGTGGCGGCGAGAAGGTAGGGGATCGCAAGACCCGACGCGACGATCGCTGCCCCGCCCCCGGCGACGTAGACGCCGAGCAGCGTGGTTGCCCGCCGGGGGGAGGTCGCCGAGCCGGTCGCGACGACGAGCCCGGCACCGGCGATGAAGGTGATCGCGCCAGAGGCCCCGGCGAGCGCGCGCAAGGCGACCAGCGCCACCGTGTTGGCGGTGCCGGCCGTGGCGAGGATCGCGAGCACGGTGACCCCGAGGCTCGCGACGAAGACCCGTCGCGTCCCGTAGCGACGTGCGACGACCGCCGTGGCCATCGCCCCGGCGAGGTAGCCGAGGGCGTTCGCGGTGTTCATCGCACCCGCGATGGCGAAGGACCAGTGCAGGTCGGCGCGCATCGAGGGAAGCAGCAGTGCATAGTCGAAGCGAGCCAGGCCGATCGCGACTGCGGGCCCGAGCGCAAGGCCGAGAGCGGTCCATACATCTTGGCGATGGTTCAGGGTCCTCTCCGGCGACGGGCGCCGGAGCATCGGGCTGGACCCGCTCATGCTCGCTGCCCCTGGTAGGCGTCGATGATGATTGCGGCCAATCGCCGGGTGTCTGGCGCGGCAGAGCGGTCACCGTCGACGGTCACTCGGGCGTTCGCGCCGTCGACGAGGAGCATCAAGGTCATCAGAGCCCGGACGCTTCGGGTCGGGCAACCCAGCTTCAACGGCGAGCCCGACCAGCCCAACGGCGAGCCCTGTCCTGACCGGCCCAACGACGAGCCCGACCAGCCCAACGGCGAGCCCTGTCCTGACCAGCCCAACGGCGAGCCCGACCAGCCCAACGACCAGGCCGGGCGTCAGCCCCATTGCTCTGTCCGAAGAAACGGACCTATCGTTTTGGCGTCTCGGAACGGATCACATCCTGGTGGAGAGTGATCGGGGAGGTGTGGTGAGTGACGAGATGACCGCATCCGACCGAGGACAGGAGCCCTCCTACTTCCTCGACAACGCGGCATCCCAGAGCATCGGCCGCTTCTCCGGGCTCGAGTGCTGCGACGACGAACTGACCTCCGCTCATCTGGCCTGTGCTGCGTCCGGGGTATCGGGACCGGCTGGCACTGCTTGGAGATCGGAGCAGGCAGCGGCTCGGTAGCCCGGTGGATGGCCGAACAGGTCGGACCAACCGGGCGAGTGCTGGCGACCGACATCGACATCCGATGGATCACTCCAAACGGACCTTCCCATCTGGAGATTTCCCATCTGGAGATCATCCAGCACGACATCGTCACCGAATCTCTGCCTGACGCCGCCTTCGACCTGATCCATGCTCGGCTCGTGCTCGTACACCTGCCGGACCGGGACGCAGTCCTCGCCCGCTTGGTGGCATCCCTGAAACCCGGCGGTTGGCTGGTGGTGGAAGACTTCGATTCGCTCCTGCCACACTGCCTCGATCCTGTAGACGAGGACGAGCAAGACTTCGTCAAGGTCGGCAAGGCCCTCGTGCAGGGCCTTCACCGTCGAGGAGCCGATACCACCTACCCTCGGACCCTTCCTCGCCGACTCGTGACCGTCGGGCTCGAAGAGGTGGGCGCCTCCGGCCAGCTGACGCTCTACAACGGCGGTTCCCAAGCCTCCCACCTCCAGATCGCGAACATCGACCAGGTCGGAGGCAGCCTCATCGATGCTGGCCTGATCAGCCCGGAAGAACGCGACACCTTCCGAAGGCTCCTCGAGGAGCCTTCTTTCGTGGGCAATCATCCCCTGATGATCACTGCCTGGGGCAGGAAACCGGAATGACCTGTCCAATCGTGTCCTGGATAGGACCGACCGATGGGCAGGACCCGGCGTTCGAGAGCGCTCCTGGCTCGGTGCTTGGATTCAACCGGTCGAAGACGTCAACGCGCGGCACCTGTTCGGCAACGGTCGGACACCTCGACGGTCGGACACCTCGACGGTCGGACACCTCGACGCCCGGCCATCCCCGGCCATCCCCGGCCATCCCCGGCCATCCCCGGCCATCCCCGGCCATCCCCGGCCATCCCCGGCCATCCCCGGCCATCCCCGGCCATCCCCGGCCCGCCTCGCCTCGCCGGATCCCGAGACTTCCGGCCACGGAAGCGAGCCAGGGGGACGAGAAGGGTCGGGAGGGAGCTCCGTTCCGACCTGGGCGAATGGACCGAGATCATGCGACACATCCTCGTGGAGGGCAGATCCAAGAGCTCGGTGATGGCCGAGCACCGCACCGTCATCACCGTCATCGAGCAGATCCTCGACGGCGGCCTCCACGCGCCGCTCGCACAGCGCCCCACCACCGGGCGCATCGACTCGAGTCGATTCGAGTCGCCCGCCGTCGCCCCTCCAGCCGGCCGGAGCTCGTGGTCGTGCCTGCCGCTATCTGCCGCTCAGCTGCACGTCGCCGATCGCAAGGGTCTGCCCCGCAGCCGCGCCGGGCAGCCACTCCACGTCGCCGCCGACGTAGAGGACGGACCGGAGCATGCGCTGGAGGGTCGAGGCCACGGTCACCTCGCGCACGGGCTCGGCCAGCTCGCCTGTGCGGATCATGAGCCCCTCCGCACCGACGGAGAAGTCGCCGCTCACCGGGTTCACCCCGGAGTGCACGCCGGTGACCGACTGGACGTAGACGCCGTCGCCGACCGCGGCGACGATCGCGGCCTCGTCGAGCGCTCCGGGCGACAGCACGATCGCCCGGCACCCGGCGCCCGGCACGCCGGCGAACCCCCCGCGGACCGCCGAGCCGGTCGACACCGTGCCTGCGCGCCTCGCCGACACCGTGTCGTAGACGAAGCCGGTGAGCACACCATCATCGATGAGGACGTTGCGCCTGCAGGCCAGCCCCTCGCCGTCGAACGCCGCCGCGCCGTACGCGCGAGGGTCGGTGGGATCGTCGACGAGCGTGACGCCGGCGCTCGCCACCTCCTCCCCCACCCTGCCGGCGAAGAAGGACCGCCCCTTCACGACGGCCTCGCCCGAGAGCGCGGACGACACCACCGAGACCAGGGTGGAGGCGACCCGCGGGTCGAACACGACCGTGACACGGCCCGAGCGGGCCTTGCCCGCGCCGAGGAGGCGGACGGCGCGGCGCACCGCATCTCGGCCCGCGCGCTCGAGGTCGAGCGCCGACGCGGACCGCCCGACGCTGAAGCCCGTGCCCGAGTGGGACTCGTCGCCGTCGCCTGCGATCGCGGAGACCGACACGTACGCGGCCGTCCGGCGCGTCACGGCTCGGATCCCCGTCGTCGACAAGAGCGCGACCTCCACGCTCGCGTCGCCGTAGTCCGCCGAATCGACCTGGCGGATCCGCGGGTCCGCTCCGCGCACCATGCGCTCGAGCTCGATGGCCATCGTCACCTTGTCGTCGGTGGACGCCGCCGAGTACGCGGGGTCCCACAGGTCGAGCTCGGCCGGGGCGACGCCGTCGGGCTCGGCCAGCGCGACGTGCGGGTCCGGGGTGGCGTACGCCGCGAGCTCCCGGGCGTCTTCGAGCGTCGCGTCGACGACGTCGGGGTCGAGGGAGCCCGCCCACGCGAACCCGACGCGGTTGCCCTCGTGCTCGCCGCCTTGGAGCACCACGCGCACGCCGATCCCCGCCGAGCTCGCCGTTGCGAGCTGCTCGATCTCCCCGCCGTACGCGCGCACCTCGGTGTCGTGACCCCTTGCGACGTACGCCTCGACCGCCTCGCCAGGGCGGGCCCGGTCGACGACCGACTGTGCGAGGTCCACGAGCTCGCTCACGCCGCACGCTCCCAGAGCGTCACAATCGTCACGCCGCAGTCCCCCCGACCGTCACGTCGCAGTCCCCCCGACCGTCACGCCGCAGTCCCCCCGACCGTCACGCCGGTGATGCGGAGCGTCGGCTGGCCGCAACCGACCGGCACCGTCTGGCCGTCCTTGCCGCACGACCCCGACGTCATCTGGAAGTCGCCGGCGACCGCGTCGATCCGCCGGAGCACCTCCGGCCCGTTGCCGATCAGGTTCGCGTCGCGGAGCGGCTCGGTGATCCTGCCGTTCTCGATGAGGTACGCCTCGGTCATGCCGAAGACGAAGTCGCCGGTGACCGTGTTGACCGCGCCGCCGCCGAGCTTGGCCACGTACACGCCGTCGGGCGTCTGGGCGACGATCTCTGCGGGGTCGTCGGCGCCCTCGAGAAGGAAGGTGTTGGTCATCCGCACCATCGGCAGGTGCTGGTAGCTCTGGCGCCGCCCGTTCCCGGAGGAATGGCGGCCCTCCTTGCGGGCGCGCAACCAGTCCCACATGTAGTCGGTGAGCACGCCGTGGTCGATGAGCACGTTGCGCGCGGCGGGCCTGCCCTCGTCGTCGACGGCGACGTTGCCCCACTCGCCTGCGATCGTCCCGTCGTCCACCAGCGTGACGAGGGGGCTCGCGACCAGCTCGCCCACGCGGCCCACGTAGACCGAGGCGTCCTTCACGATGTGGTCGGCCTCGAGCCCGTGGCCGCAGGCCTCGTGGAACAGGATGCCGCCGGACCCGCCGGCCAGGACGACCGGGACCTCCCCGGAGGGGGCGGGGCGCGCGGAGAGCTTGGCGAGCGCCCGCCGGGCCGCGGCGCCGGCGATCTGGTCCACGTCCACCCGCTCGAACAGCTCGAAGCCGATCGTGCGGGCGACGCTCTCGGAGCCGGTCTGCATGCCGGTGTCCCCGGTGGCGACGCAAGCGACGTGCAGGCGCGTCCGGACCTGGTCGTCCTCTGCGAGCACGCCCTCGGTGCTCGCCACGAGCACGCGCCGGCGGGAGTCGCCGTAGCCCACCTGGACCTGGGTGATCTGGTGACCCGCCGCGCGCGCGACATCGTCGGCGCGGGCGAGCAGATCCAGCTTCCTCTCCTTGCCGACGTCCGCGGGCAAGATCTCGGCTCTCTGACGGTATGGCTGACGCGAGGGGAGCGAGGGGAGCGCCACCGTCCGGACCCCTCCCCCACCTTCCCGCGCGACCGCTGCCGCCGCCTCCGCGGCCTCGAGGAGCCCTGCCTCGCTCAGATCGGCGGTGTGCGCGAACCCGGTCGTCTCGCCGACGACGACCCGGATCCCCGCCCCCCGCTCGCGCCCCGAGGAGAGCGCCTCGACCCTCCGGTCGTCGAGGGAGGCACCCGAGAGCTGGCGGTCCTCGGCGAAGACCTCCGCCATGTCGCCGCCGCGGCGCACCGCCGCGGCGAGGACGCGCTCCAGGACCGAGGGCTCGATGAGCGGCGCGGTCTCGGCGACGGGGGCCGGGGCGGGGCTCGTGGCGGGGCTCGTGGCGGGGCTCGTCGCGTGGCTCGGGGATCGATTCGAGGAGACGTCGGGCACGAGCGGTATCGTAAGGGCGATGGCCGAGATCGATGCCCAGGTACGATCGCTCCCGAGCGGCGTGCACGCAGGGCTCAGCGCCTCGGTCGCCCTCACCGTGACGGAGCCCGACACGGCGGCCAGCCTGCGGTCCGGCGACGTCCCAGTGCTCGGGACCCCGCGCCTCGTCGCGCTCTGCGAGGAGGCCAGCTGCCGGACGCTGGACGGACGCCTGGACCCGGACTTCACGAGCGTCGCCTCGCGCCTGCAGTTCGACCACCTGGTGGCGGTGGGGGTGGGCTCGACGGTGACCGCGGAGGCCACGCTCGAGAAGGTGGAGGGTCGCCGGCTGAGCTTCACGATCTCGGTCGCGCTCGACGCGGACGACCGGGCTGGGCTCATTGCGGCCGGGAGGCTCACCCGGGTGGTGGTGCACCGGCCGACCTTCCTCGCCAAGGCGAGGTGCAGCGAGCCGGTCGCGAACCCCCCCGCGGGCGCGGGCGGCGGCCCAGCGGACGCGGGCGGCGACGCAGGCAGCTGATCCTTCCGGATCGAGCCTGTCCTTCCGGATCGAGCCTGTCCTTCCGGATCGAGCCTGTCCTTCCGGATCGAGCCTGTCCTTCCGGATGGAGCCTGTCCTTCCTTCGGCCTGCCGAGTCGAGCCAGGTCAATGCGGATGCCTGGGCGGCCGTCACGGGACCAGGTAGCGTGGCTCGCGGTCGGCGCCGCAGCCGGCCCCATGACTCCCGACATGACGATCCTCCCCCGCATCGAGACCCCCGCCGACCTGCGCTCCCTCAGCCCTGAGGAGCTCGCAACGCTCGCCGAGGAGATCCGTGCGTTCATCGTCGAGTCGGTGACCACCACGGGAGGGCACCTCGGCTCGAACCTCGGCGTGGTCGAGCTCACGCTGGCGCTGCACCGGGTGTTCGAGTCGCCCCGGGACGCCGTGCTCTGGGACACGGGGCACCAGGCGTACATCCACAAGCTCGTCACCGGCCGGCGCTACGGCTTCCGCTCGCTCCGCCAGGGGGGCGGCCTTTCGGGCTACCCGAGCCGCGCGGAGTCCGACCACGACTGGGTCGAGAACAGCCACGCGTCGACCGTGCTGTCGTACGCCCACGGGCTGGCCAGTGCGTGGGACCTCGGAGGCGGGCTGGTGGGCTCCGGCGGAGACCGCCGCGTCGTCGCAGTCGTGGGCGACGGCGCGCTGACCGGCGGCATGGCCTACGAGGCGCTCAACAACCTCGGCCACTCCGGCCGGCGCGTGCTCATCGTGCTGAACGACAACGGACGCTCGTACGCGCCCACGGTCTCCATGCTCTCGCGCAGCGTCACGTCGCTGCGCCTGAACCCGACGTACGTGCAGACGCGCGAGCGCCTGCGCAGCATGCTCCGGGACATTCCAGGTGTGGGCGACCTCGCCTACACCGGCGTGCACAGCATCACGAGCGCGCTGCGAGAGGCCGTGGCGCCGCACATCTTCTTCGAGGCGCTCGGCGTCCGCTACGCCGGCCCGATCGACGGCCACGACGTGGCCCAATCCGAGCAGGCCCTCCTGCACGCCGCCGAATGGGACGGACCGATCGTGGTCCACGTCATCACCCAGAAGGGGCGCGGCTACGCGCCCGCTGAAGAGGACGAGGTGCAGTGCCTCCACGACGTGAAGGCGGGGAGCCGCCACGACGTGTCGTGGCCCGCGGCGAGGCGGCCGGCCGCACGAGCCTCTGCGGACGCCGTGCGCACGGAGGCCGCGGCGCTGCCGTCATCGTCCGAGACCACCCCCGCCGCCACGTACTCCTCCCCCGCCACGACGTACACCGACGCCTTCTCCCGCGCGCTCGTCCGCGTCGCCGAGCGTCGCCCCGAGGTGGTCGCGCTGACCGCCGCGATGCCCGGGCCGACGGGTCTGCTCGGCTTCCAGGCGCGCTTCCCCGAGCGGTTCTTCGACGTGGGGATCGCCGAGCAGCACGAGGTGACCGCGGCGGCGGGGATGGCGATGGGCGGGCTCCGACCGGTGGTCGCGGTCTACTCCACGTTCTTGTCGCGCGCCTTCGACCAGATGAACCTCGACGTCGGGCTGCACCGGCTGCCGGTCGTGTTCGCGCTCGACCGTGCCGGGATCACGGGCGACAACGGCCCGAGCCACCACGGCATCTTCGACCTCGTGCTCTCGCTCGCGGTGCCCGGCATGACCGTCCTCGCGCCCTCGAGCGCCGAGGACCTCGAGGCGCTGCTCGAGACCGCGCTCGAGCTTCCGGGGCCGGTCACGATCCGTTACCCGACCACCACTCCCCGGCATGCCG
Organism: Actinomycetes bacterium; assembly: GCA_021785095.1. The sequence continues at coordinate 1,614 of JAJYGM010000053.1, read as the reverse complement.
CGCCGGGCCACGGGCTCGACGCCCAGCTGCTCCGGCAGGGCGACGGGTCCGTGTGCCTCCTCGGGGTGGGCAAGCTCGTCGCCGCATGCGCAGCGGCAGCCGAGGAGCTCGCCGGCACAGGGATCGACGCCACGGTGTGGGACGTGCGCGCGGTGAGCCCGCCCGACGCGGCGATGATCGCCGACGCGGCCCGCCACCGGCTCGTCGTCACCGCCGAGGACGGGCTGCGCACCGGCGGGGCGGGGACGTTCCTCGCGGACGCGCTCGCCCGGGCGGCCGAGGAGTCGACACGGGCCGCGCCACCCGTCACGACGCTCGGCGTCCCGCGTGCCTTCCTGCCCCAGGACAAGGCGGACGCGATCCTCGCGGGGCTGGGCCTCGACGGTCCCGGGATCGCGGCGAGCGTGCGCCGGGTGATGCAGCCCGCCAGGAACACGCTGTCCACGCGCTGAGCCTCGGGCTCGACGGCGCGCCGAGGGCGCCGATGCGTGGGCCGTGCGGCGCTGTTGTTCGGGTGTCCGAGACCGCCCCTGCGAGCCCGTCGCCCGCCACCGTCGCGTGAGACGGAAAAGCGGATCAGTCCCCGCAAAACCCAGGACGATCTTGTCGGCCCGCAACGACGCACTGCGGCCCGCGACGGCGCACTGCGGCGCACTGCGGCCCGCGACGGCGCACTGCGGCGCACTGCGGCCCGCAACGACGAGGCGCTGGGGCGAGCCCATGGCACCTGAGGATTGCCCACTCGGTGGCCGTTCCAGATAGCCCGCTTCGGGGTATCCATGAGAGCGAACTTGGCCCCGTCGAGCCCAAGACTCAGGTCTGCGCACACACGATGCCCACATGGCGCCCACATGATGCAGGGGCCAGTCAGACGAGTACCCCGAAGAAGAGAAGAGGTCCAGGATGGCACCGACCGGTCACCTCGCCACGAACGAGCTCCCCTCGCACCGCCCGTGTCGGCGAAAGGTCGCGCTGCTGCGGGCGGTCGCCGCCTTGGCGGCCGGGCTGTTGGGCGCCGTCTCGCTTGCCCCCGTCGCGTCTGCCACGGGAAGGGCTCATCAACAGATCGCCTTCGGGCCCCTGGCGAACGAGACCCTTGCCCGGCCGGTCGTCAGGGTGACGGCCAGGGCCTCCTCGGGTCTCCCCGTTCGCTTCAGGGCGCTCACACCCCACGTCTGCGTCTCCGAAGGGCTGTACGGGCAGGTCATCAGGCTGCGTGCCCCCGGGACCTGTGCGGTCCTGGCCTACCAGCCCGGGAGTCCGCGCTACCTGCCGGCGAAGGCCGTGGCCCGGCGCTTCAGCGTGCGCCGGGCAGCCCAGCGGATCGCCTTCGGGCCTCTGGCGAACGAGACCCTTGCCCGGCCGGTCGTCAGGGTGACGGCCAGGGCCTCCTCGGGCCTGCCCGTTCGCTTCCGGACGTTCACGACGAGCGTCTGCGTCTCCGAAGGGCTGTACGGACAGATCATCAGGCTGCGCGCCCCCGGAACCTGTGCTGTAGAGGCGTACCAGCCCGGGAGTCCGCGCTACCTGCCGGCGAAGCCCGTGGTCCGGCGCTTCAGCGTGCTCCGGGCAGCCCAGCGGATCGCCTTCGGGCCTCTCGCGGACAAGACCCTT
>JAJYGM010000581.1:8721-10789 GCA_021785095.1 Actinomycetes bacterium | reverse complement strand
CTTCGTCGCTCGCGAGGAAGACCACGACGTTCGCGACGTCCCGTGGAGTTCCGAGGAAGCCTGCCGGGACCTGAGGGGTCCACCGGTCGACGAAGGCCTGCTCCTGCTCGGCGGTGAAGTGGTAGAGGTCGGTCACGATCGGTCCGGGCGCGACCGCGTTGCAGCGGATGTGGTCCTTCGCGGCCGTGAGCGCGAGGTTCCTCATGAGCATCACGATCGCCGCCTTGGTCGGTCCGTAGAGCCCGCTCTGGGGCAGCGGGCGCGTCGCCGCCGCCGAGGCGGTGATGACGATGGACCCCCCGCCGTTTCGCCGCAGTGCCGGGAGCGCCTGCTTGCAGGTGAGCCACGTTCCGATGACGTTCACGTCGAAGAGGCGGCGGCAGTCGTCGACCGTCAGCTGCTCGACGTCGCCTGCGACTGCGATCCCTGCGTTCGGGACGACCACGTCGAGCTTGCCGTAGGTCGACTCGGCGAGCGCGACGAGCGCGTCGAGGTCGCTCGGCACGGTCACGTCGGTGCGGCGGAAGCTCGCCTGTCCGCCAGCGCGCTCGATCCGAGCAACCGTCTCGGCGCCCTCGACCTCGAGGAGGTCGCCGATGACCACGGCCCCTCCCTCCTCGACGACGCGTTCTACGATCCCCCGGCCGATCCCCCGGGCGCCACCCGTGACGACCACCACCTTGCCGTCGAGCCTCATCCGTCCCGCTCCTCCTCTCCTGGGTCTCCTCGACGTCGCTCACACGACCGTCACGCGGGTGCACCGCCGGGATCCCCGGTTGAATGCGTCTCGAAGTCGATCCAGCCCTGCGGCGTCGCGGCTCCCGTTACGGCCCGGTCGAGCGGACCGCGCGGCAGCGGGCTCTGCCCGGCGTCGAAGACCTCGTCCTCGTAGACGAGCGCGATCAGCGGAGCCTCGGGCCGGACGTAGGCGAGCGCACGGTCGTACCAGCCCGCCCCGTAGCCGAGACGGGTGCCCGCCGTGTCGACGGCGAGCGCCGGGAGCAGCACGAGGTCGGCGGCGGCGATCTCGGCCGGACCGAGATCGGGGCCTGACGGCTCGAACGGCCTTCCGGGGGAGGGCTCGACCAGGTCGGCTGCTCCCGCGTACTCCGCCCAGCCCTGCGCCAGCCTGCGCTCGCCACCGACGATCGGGAGCAGGATGCGTACGCCGCGGGCAGACAGGGTCTCCAGCAGGCACCGGGTGGGCGGCTCGCTTCCTCGTGAGACGTAGGCAGCGATGCAACGGGCATGCGCGACGACGGCGTTGCCGGTGACGACGCGGAACAACGCCGCTCCGGCACGCTCGCGGTCCTGCTCGGAGCGCGCCGCACGCGCCGCGAGGATCCTGGCTCGCATCGTGCGCTTGCTCGCGAGCATGTCGACGTGGCCCGGATCCCTCTCGCCTCCCCGGGCCGCGATCACACCCGCAGTGTGGCAGGTGCGGCCAGCGGCCACGGGGAGCGCCTTCGACGTGACGGCGGGCGCCGAGCCCAGTAGGGCTGCCGGCGGCTCATCGTGTCCGGAACGGGGCGGCGACCTCCTCCATGAACCGGTCGAGCGCGTCGCGGCGCGCGTTGCCGGTGCCGAGGTTCCAGTCGGGCACCACGAATTCGCCCACGCCGGCCTTCACGTACCCGCCGAGCACGTCCTGCAGCTCCGACGGGGCACCCGACACCGTCGGGTACGTCCTGCGGTTGGGCATGTCGTAGGTCCTCGCGACGCCGTCGAGGTCCACGAGCACCTGAGCGGAGCGGAAGATCTCGGCCGGGTCGCGCCCGATCGCCTCGCAATGGCGTTCGAGGACGGCGCCCTTGGCGGCCAGCACCTCCGGACGGCCCCACGTGTTCCACTCGTCCGCCCAGCGCGCGACGATGCGCAGCGTCACCTTCTCGCCCCCGCCGCCGATGAGAAGCGGTAAGTGCTGCTGGAGCGGCTTCGGCTCCATGGGTGCGTCGGTGAGCGAGTAGAAGCGGCCGCTGAATTCGCTCCTCTCGTCGTCGAGGAGGTGGCGGACGACCGCGCACGCCTCGTCCAGGCGTGCGAGCCGGCCCGGGATGTCGTAGAGGTC
>JAJYGM010000581.1:0-8711 GCA_021785095.1 Actinomycetes bacterium | reverse complement strand
CTCGTTCTGCGGCCAACCCGCCCCGAGGCCGAGGACGGCGCGGCCGCCGCTCACTCGGTCGAGCGTCGCCACCATGTTGGCGAGCACGGCCGGGTGCCGGTACGTGTTGCCCGCGACGAGCGAGCCGATGCGGAGCCGGGGGACGCTCACTGCGAGCGCCGAGAGAAGGGTGAAGCACTCGAGCATCGGCCGCCGGTCGACGGACGGTGTCGAGGGCATGAAGTGGTCGGCCGCCCAGACGCCCCCCCAACCGGTCTGCTGGGCGTGAGCTGCGACGTCGTGGAAGTCCTCCCAGGACTGGGCGGTCGACGGCCAGACGCTGAATCGCATCCGAGAGACGCTACCCGTGCCTGGAGGACTGCTCGCACGGCTGGAACGCGAGGACGCGGGCTGGACAGCGGGCCAGCGGGTGCGGCATGCTCCGGCTGGCCAGAGCTCGCAGGTGCGCCCGTGAACATCGTCGTGAGCAACGTGAAGGGCGGGGTCGGGAAGACCACCACCGCCGTGTATGTCGCCGCATCCGCCGTCGAGCGCGGCCTGGAGCCGGTGCTGCTCATCGACGCCGACCGGCAGGCCTCGTCCGCCGAGTGGCTCGACGCCCGCCCGATCGAGGGGGTGGAGCTGGAGGAGGCTCCCTCGGAGCGGACGGTCGCCCGGGCGATGGAACGGCATCAGGGCCTCGCGGTCGTGGACACGCCGCCCGGCGACGAGCGGATCACCCGCGCGGCGGTCGAACGGGCGGACGCGGTCGTCATCCCCACCCGCGCCGGGGGCGTCGAGTACTCCCGGGTCGTCGCGACGCTCGAGCTCGTGCCGTCGAAGGTTCCCTGCGGGATCGTGGTCTGCGCCGCTCGGCTCGGCACGAACGACCTCTCGCAGACCGTGGCGTGGTGGGAGTCCGAGCAGGTCCCGATCTGGGGGATCGTCCCCGAGCGCGTCGCGATCGCGAGCGGTCCGGAGGCGCGGCTCAGCCGGGAGGGTGTCGAGGCCTATTCAGCGGTGCTCAGACGCGCGCTGCGGAACAGGCCGCGCTGACAGGCCCTACTCGTCGGCGCCGCCCGCAGGTCAGCAGTCGATCGAGAGCGCCGCCGTCGCGGCGCCCGCGACCAGCGCGTCGTCAGCCGGGTCGACCGTGCGAAGGTCGAGAACGGTCCTGCCGCGCTGGACGCGGGCGAGGACGGGCACCGGTGCGCGCCGGAGCGTGGCGAGGCGGTCTCCGGGAAGGGCCACCCCGGCGGAGTCGATCTCGAGCCCCGGCAGGGCCCCACCACCCGGGACCGAGCGGCACCGGACCACCTCGCCCACCCCGAGCCGCTCCGCCCGCCGGACGAGCTCGTCGACGCCCACCTGCGCCATCCGCCAGAAGGCGATCGCGTCTGCGTCGCGCCGGAGGTACGCGAGCGCGGTGTCCTGGAGGGCTTCGAGGACGAGGCCCCCGGGTCGCAGGGCTCGGGCGAGGGGATGGCGCGCGCACGCCTGGACCAGGTCCCGGCGGCCTGCGATCACGCCTGCCTGCGGCCCGCCGAGGAGCTTGTCACCGGAGAAGGTCACGAGCGAGGCGCCGTGCTCGAGCGCCTGACGCGCTGCAGGCTCGCCCCGGAGCCACGCCGGCGGGCCGCCCCGGAGCCATGGGGTCGTCTCGTCGAGGAGGCCCGAGCCGATGTCGAAGACGACCGGCGGCCCGAGCGTCGCGAGCTCGCGGATGGCGACCTCCTCGGTGAACCCGACCATCTGGTAGTTCGAGCGGTGGACCTTCAGGACGAGACCGACCCGGCCCTCTGGGTCGTCGACGACCTTTCGGTAGTCGGAGAGCCGGGTGCGGTTCGTCGTGCCCACCTCGGCGAGCGTCGCGCCGGACGCGGCGAGCACGTCGGGGATCCGGAAGCCGCCGCCGATCTCGACCAGCTCGCCGCGGCTCACGGGGACGCGGGTGCCCGCGCTGAGGGCGCTCAGCGCGAGCAGCACGGCCGACGCGCCGTTGTTCACGACCAGCGCGGCCTCGGCGCCGGCGGCGAGCGCGAGCAGCCGGGCGGCATGGTCGCTCCTCGATCCCCTCCGCCCCGTCTCGAGGTCGAGCTCCACGTTCGCGTACCGAGCAGGATCTCCCCGGCGCGCGAGCGCGACCGGAGCGCGGCCGAGGTTCGTGTGGAGGAGCACTCCCGTCGCGTTGACGACCGGGCGGAGGAGCGTCGTGGCGAATCGCTCCGCGCCCGGGCCGGCGGCGGAGAAGTCGCCGGTCGCGATCGCGTCACGCGCCGCGTCCACGAGCACGGCGTGGGGAAGGCCGGTCCCCGCCAATGAGCGCGCGAGAACGTCGACGGAGGGCGGGCGCGTCGGCGCGGGCGCGTCGGCGCGGATCTGCTGCGACCCGTCCCGCCCGGTCACCGCAGCACCACGCGGGCGGGGCCTTCGCCGACCTCTCCGATGCGGACGAACCCGGTGCCGGCGAGCCCGGGGACCGCACTGGCGTCCACCGTCGCCAGGAGCCCGCCGGAGGTCTGCGGATCGAAGGCGATCGCCTCGCGCGCCGGTGTGGTCGACGACTCGACCCGGCCCTCGAGGTGGTCGCGGTTCCGCCGGTCGCCTCCGGTGCGCACGCCGCGGCTCGCGGTGTCCAGCGCGCCGGGATACAGGGGGAGGGCTGCCGCGTCGAGCACCAGCGAGACCCCGGACCTCTCGGCGACCTCCCAGCCGTGCCCGCAGAGCCCGTAGCCCGTCACGTCCGTCACCGCGCCGACCGCGGCGCCGAGGTCTTGGAGGGTTGCCGAAGCCGCTCGGTTGAGCGTGCGCATGACGGCGATGGTCGCTCGCCGCTCCTCGCCGCCGCCGCCCTGAAGGACGATGCCCGTCCCGAGCGGCTTGGACAGGACCACCACCTGGCCCGGCCGGGCGGCTCGTTTCGTGAGGATGCGGTCCGGGTGGACGAGACCCTGGACGGCGAGCCCGAAGATCGGCTCGGCGGATCGGATCGTGTGGCCACCGGCCACGACGCCCCCTGCTTCGGCGACCACCTCGGCTGCGGCGGACACGATCGCGTCGATCACGGTGTGGGGCAGGTGCTCGGGGAAGGCGGCGATGTTCAGCGCGAGCACGACGCGCCCGCCCATGGCGAACACGTCGCTGCACGCATTGGCCGCTGCGATCGCGCCGTAGTCGGCAGGGTCGGCGACCATCGGCGGGAAGAAGTCGGTCGTGGACACGAGCGCGAGGTCGCCACCGAGCGCGAGCACCGCCGCGTCGTCGAACGCGTCCAGCCCGACGAGGAGGGAGCCGTCGGTAGGCTGCGTCGCGAGGCGGGCGAGCAGCGTGTCGAGAGGTCCCGCGCCCCACTTCGCAGCACACCCCCCGCAGGTGGTCCACTCGGTCAGATCGACGGCGGCCTCGGTCGCGTGCCGGACGTCGGGTTCGGTCACGATGAGCTCCTGACCGCCGCACCACCGGGGGCCGGTTGCAGCTTCGGACCGGCCGTGCGCAGGTCGCCGTCGCGCCGCGTCCTCCCGGTCGCGTCGAGGTGCGAGAGGAGGGGAAGGACGGTACGTCGAGAGGCGCCCAGCGCGTCACGGACGTCGGACACCCGCACGCCGTCCGGGCGCTGCTGGAGCAGAGCCGAGATGCGCCGTACGGCGTCCTCGACGGCGCTCGCCGCGAACCACAAGCCGTTCGTCTCGACGACGAGACCGCTGCGGACGAGGCGGCGCAGGTCGTTGCGCGCGACGCCGGTCGGCGGGGGCGGATCGAACGGCGTCGCGCGGAGCGCCGCAAGGTAGGGGTGGTCGACCAGGTCGGCGTCGGCTGTCGCACGCTCGCCGAGATCGGGGGTCGCGCCCTCCTCGACGTCTGCGTCCCCGCCGCGCCGCGGCGCCCCCGCCGGGCCCGCGCCCGGGATCTCGGGCTCGCGGCCCAGACGTGCGATGCCGTGCGAGACCATGAGGTCACCGATCGTCGAGGCGACGGCCCGCTCCCGTTCGTCCAGGATCGACAGGTCGAGCCCCGAGGGGCCGGCGGCGCGGACCCGTTCGAGGAGCACCGACCGTGCTCGCTCGAGCGCGGCCGGGTCCACGACCCACCGGCCCAAGGTCGCGGTCGCAGGGGTCCCGGTGAGCCGCTCCAGCTCGTCGGCCTCGACCCAGCCCCGCTCCGCGACGACGCGGGTGACGGAGATGCTCGGGCCGGCCTTCGATGCAGGGAGGACGGGAGCGACGTCGAGGAGCATGCCCCCGCCGACCACCTGCTTGCGGCCGGCGTCGCGGAGCACGAAGCGATCGCCTGGCGCGAGCGGCAGCGGAGCCGTGAGCCACAGGCGCACCTTGCCGCTGGACCCTGCGGGGATCTCGCCGTCCTTCCCGACGACCCGCAGCCGGACGGCCTGCTCCCCGGTTCCGAGGTGCGCGAGGTACGCGCCCCGCGCGGACACCGGGTGGTCGAGGCCCGGGCGCGTCGAGAGGTCGGCGTCGGCGACGCTGCAGCGGTGCCACTGACGCGCCCGGAGGAGCGCCGCGCCGCGCGCCGCGCCTCGCCGGTCGACGCCGGAGAGGTTCACCGCGAGGCGTCGCCCCGGCTCGGCGGACGTGAGGCGCCTGCCGTAGCTCTCGAGCCCGCGGACGCGGACCGGCACGGGGCCAGACGAGGCGGACGAGACGATGTCCAGGTGGTCGCCGACGGCGACCGGTCCGCCCGCGAGCGTGCCCGTCACGACGGCGCCCGCACCGCGGATCGCGAAGCACCGGTCGATCCACAGCCGCGGGCGTCCCCGGTCGGGTGCCGGCGGTACCGCGGCGACCATGGTGTCGAGGGTCGCGCGCAAGCCGCCGGGGCCGTCGAGCCCGAGTCGTGCGGGCACGTCCACGGCGACGACCGGGGCGTCCTCGAGGAACGTGCCCGCAGCTCGGGACGCAACCTCACGGCGCGCCTCGTCGAGACGCTCTCCGTCGACCGATGCCGAGTGCGTGAGCGCCACGACGCCATGACGCACGCCGACGACGTCGAGGATGCGCAGGTGGTCCTCGGTCTGCGGCTTCCACCCCTCCGTGGCGGCCACCACGAAGAGGCAGGCGTCGACCGCTCCCACTCCGGCGACCATGTTCTTCAGGAAACGGACATGCCCCGGCACGTCGATGACGCCGACCTCGATCCCCGAGGGCAGCACCGTCGAGGCGAACCCGAGGTCGATGGTGAGGCCCCGGCGCCGCTCCTCCTCCAGCCGGTCGGGGTGCGTGCCCGTCAGCCACTCGACGAGGGTCGACTTCCCGTGGTCGACGTGGCCGGCGGTGACGATCACCCGCGAGGGCGGGATCGCGCCTGCGAGCCTCTGGGGAGCGCCCTGCGCCAGGGGCCGCGCCATCAGTCGCGCACCTCGATGCGGACGCGCTTGTTGGTCCTTCCCTTCGACTCGGTCTTCACCACGCGGATCCGTCCGACCTCGTCCGTGCGGCGCACGTGCGTGCCGCCGTCCGCCTGCTTGTCGAGGCCGACGATGTCGACGACCCGAAGCTCGGTGACCGAGGGAGGGACCAGGTCGACCTTGGTGCGGATCAGGTCCTCGTCCGCCAGGGCGGTCTCACGCGGCATGAACCGGACCTCGATCGGGCGCGCGGCCGCGAGCTCCTCGTTCACGGCGGACTCGATCGTCGCGGCGAATCCCTCGGGCAGGGGATCGAACTCGAAGTCCATGCGGGCGCTGAGCGGCTCCATGTTGCCGCCCGTCACCGCCTTCCCCCACCTGTGCCAGATGACCCCGCACAGGACGTGCAGCGCGGTGTGCGTCCTCATGAGGGCGTGCCGGCGGTCCCAGTCGAGGTGGCCCTCCACCGACGCGCCGACGTCGGGCACCGGCCCCTCGACCACGTGCCAGACCTCGTCGCCTTCCTTTCGGACGTCCACCACACGCGCGCCGCCAAGGGTTCCGGTGTCGTGCGGCTGGCCCCCGCCCGTCGGGTAGAAGACGGTGCGGTCGAGCGTCACACGGCCCGCGTCGACGGCCGTCACGGTCGCAGAGACGTCGCGCAGGTACGCGTCGCGGAGATAGAGGAGCGCCGTCGGCACCTCAGCGCGCCTCCACGGAGCGGGGAGGACGACTTGGTGGCACAGGGGGGCTCGCGGTGCACATCGGCCCCGGCAACACTACCGAGTCGGGGCGCGAGGTCCGGCTCGTACCCGGAGGGAGCCCGGAATGCCCCGGCCCCGGCCCCTGCGGCGTGCCAGACTGCCCCGGCAGGTCGAGACCCTTCGGAGGTGGCCAAGGGGGGTGGGCCATGGGGGGTGGGCCATGGGGATCGGGCGCTGGAGGAGCAGGGCGCGAAGGCTGGCAGGCGCTGGCCTCTCGGGGCTGGCCGCGCTCACCTCCGCCAGCACCGCCGAGCTGGCGGGGTCGACCGCTGCGATTGCGCACCGAGCCGACGCGGCTCCGCCGGCGCGCGACGCGGCTCCGGGGTCGAGAGCCCCCATCCTGCACGAGGTCTGGCGCGTGCAGCTGAGGCAGGGTCTCCACGGTGGGGTGGCGCTCGGGTCGCCCTCGCTTGCCACACTGAGTGGGGGGCCGGCTGTCGTGTTCGGCGACCGTTCGGGGCGTGTCTACGCGCTGAACCTTGCCACCGGCGACCCGGTTCCGGGCTGGCCGAAGCGGGTCGGTGTGCCGGTGACATCGACCCCGTCAGCGCTGAAGATCCCGGGCTCGCCCTACGACGAGGTGCTCGTCGGCACCGGCAACGCCTCCGAGCCGTGCGCGGGCGGGTACGAGTGGTTGCGTCCGACAGGGGCCGAAGGCCTTCTTCGCGCGCCGAATCCTCCGTCCGATCACACGTGCGGCGCCGACGGCGTCTTCGCGGGGATCGCGGTCGGCACGCTCGACGGGGTCACCGCCGCCGTGGCGGGGACGCTGGGCCAGGAGACCCTGGCGTTCGACGCCACGACTCGCCGCGTGCTGCCGGGGTTCCCCTGGTTCCAGGCGGACTCGAATTTCGCCACGCCCGCGATCGCGGACGTCGAAGGGAACGGCGCGAACCAGATCGTGGAGGGTGGTGCGCAGCACGCGGGCCGTGCCTTCGGGAGGCGGTACGCGCAGGGAGGCCACATCCGGGTGCTGAGCGCGGCCGGAAAGCTCCTATGCGGGGACACACTGGACGAGTCCGTGAACTCCTCGCCAGCGGTCGGGAGGTTCCTCGCCCGCGGAGCGGTCGGCATCGTGGCGGGCACCGGACCGACATTCCCGGCGGCCTCGCAGCACGACGAGGTGGTCGCCGTCGACGCCCGTTGCCACGAGGTCTGGGCGCGCAAGCTCGCGGGGACAACCGGCTACGAGAGCCCCGCGCTCGCCGACGTGCTCGGCAACGGGCAGCTGCAGGTGATCGTCACGACACGATCCGGCGGCGTGTACGCGCTCGACGGGGCGACGGGCGCGACGTTGTGGCACACGCAGCTGAGGCACGACGTCTACGGGTCTCCGGTCACCATCGGGCTCGGCACAGGACGCCAGGACGTCGTGGTCGCCACGATCAACGGCTTCGACGTGTTGACAGGCGAGCACGGGCAGGTGCTGGACGCCACAGTCGTCAAGACAACCGGCTTCCAGAACGCCCCGCTCGCCACGAAGGATGCGAACGGCACGATCGGCGTCACGCTGGCCGGTTATCGGCGGAGCGGCAGCGTGGCGACCCACTTCGAGGTCGTCGGGTCCGACGACCGCAACGTCGACGGGCCCGGTACCTGGCCCCAGTTCCACCACGACCCGCAGCTGACCGGGAACGCGGCCACCCCGATCACAGCGGCGTCGCCGGCCGTCTCTGGGAGCTTCAGGCTCGGTGCTGCCGGACGCCGGCACGGTGACAGAGACCGCACCGCTCAGGCGGCGCCGCTCGAGCCGGTCCCGCTCGAGCCGGTCCCGCCGCGGCTGTCCTCGACGACGAGGCAGAACGGGTGGCCGGCGGGATCGGCGTGCACGATGAACCTGCCGCCCTCCTCTTCGACGGGGTCGCCGAGGACCGTGGCCCCGAGGGACACGGCCCGGGCGCTCACCGTCGCGAGGTCGGCGACGGTGATGTCGAGGTGGAGCTGCTGGGGGGTCCCGTCCGGCCATCGGGGGGCGCGGTACCCGTCCACCCGCTGGAAGGCCAGCTTCATCGCAGGGTCGCAGAGATGGACCTCGCACCAGTCGGGGTCGTCGTGGTGCCGCCGACCGCCCAGGAGGGAGGCGTAGAAGGACGAGAGCGCGCCGGGGTCCGCGCAGTCGAAGACGACGGACCGCAGTCGCACCTTCGGGGTCGACCCAGGGCTGCGCACGGGTGAGATCATCGCTCGCTCGAGGGGTCCCGAGGTGGAGTGGCGGACACCGGCGTCGCCCGGCGCGCGGCGCGCCGCATCGCGCCGGACGTCAGAGGTCGAACTCGAGCTCGTAGCAATGGGTGCCGTCGGCGTCGATCGCGAGGCGGATCACCCCGCGGGTGCCGCTCAGCTCTCCGACCCCGGATCCGGGGACGACCTCGTAGCGGAGCGTCTGCGTCCCGGCGCCATCGTGCCGAACTGCTGGAGGGCGACGCCCCCCGGCGCCCGCCGAGCCGCCTTCGTACGGTCTCCATCGCGGCGTAGCCGGCTTCGCCGGCCCGGGGGCCTCCGTCCGAGAGCATCACTCCCTCGCCGGAGCCCTCGAGCTCGTCATCGGCCGGCCCGTGGTGAAAGGCGAGAAGGAGTTCCGTCTCGGCTCCACGCCGGCCGGGTCG
>JAJYGM010000388.1 GCA_021785095.1 Actinomycetes bacterium | reverse complement strand
GTGCTCGCGACCCGGCAGGTCACCGTCACCCTCAAGCGGCTCGTCGGGCGGTGGCTCGTCGACGAGTACCAGAGCCGATGAGCGCACTGCGGCTGCTCTCCGGCGCCGTGCTCGCGGGAGCGCTCCTGCTGCTGCTCGCGCCCGCCGCCCTCGCGTTCGACTCGAACTTCGACGTCGCGCTGCAGACCTGGCACGGCGACTCGGGCCACGGCTACGTAGGCGTCCAGGTGAACGGCCACTGGGCGCCGCCGGAGCAGCGCGGACGGCCGGTGCAGACCGAGTTCTGGTCCGAGTGGCGCAACCAGGGCAACCCGAGCCCGTACTGCCACGCCTACTGGGTCATCGTCCACCGCACCAGCACCGGCATCCCGGTCAACTCCGACAACCCGGAGTCGACCGTCGTCTGCGGCCCGCAGTCGGCGATCGGGCTCGACGCCAGCGGGTACGCCGACATGAGCCTGTACCTCGACGTCGCGGTCGACCCGGTCACCGCGCCCGCGCGGACCGACCGCGCGGTGACGGCGCAGCTCACGGCCGGCTGGCAGGCGTACCTCGGCAAGGCGATCAGCGCCTACGTCATCCCCTCCTCGGTCCGCGAGACGCGGTGGACGGTCGACTTCGGCGACGGCTCGAGCCGCGCCTTCGGCGACAACGGCACCGACAGCCTGGCCACCACCCACGCGTACGAGCCCGGCACCTTCGACGTGACCGTGACCGTCCACGTCACCGGTCAGGCGTACGGCGCCTTCTTCACCCCCGCGGGCGACCCGTACGAGCAGGTCGTCCCGTTCGCGATCGACATCACCAACAGCGCGACCGGGGTGTCGGCGCTGCCGATCGACTACCTGCCGCCGGTGGTGACCGTGGGCGCGAGCCCGTCGGGGACGCTGCCCGGCGGGACCGCCGTGCCGCCCGACGCGGCCGGCCACGACGCCCTCTGGTGGCCGCGCGGGCTCCACTGCTCGCTGTACATCCGGCCTGTCATCGTGAGCGAGGGCGTGATGCGCTCCGGCGGCGTGGTGATCGGGGGCGCCAGGACGGTGCTCCTCTCGTACCGCTACGAGCGCGGCGTGAACGACGCCGCCGACACCACCAGGACCGGCTCGTACCCGCCGGACGCGCCGGTCGCGATCCAGTGGGACGCGCCGGGCACGTACCCGGTGCGCCTGGTCCTCGTGCTCCGCACCACCTACGCCGACGGCACCGTCCGCGACTCCTCGGTCTCGGGCGACGTCGCGGTGACCGTCGTCTACTCGGCCGTCAGCCGCTGAAGGAGAGGGGAGGGAGAGCCGTGCGCGTCCGCCGCGCCCCGTACGTCGTCGCGTTCCTGCTCGCGGGCCTCGTCGCGGGCGGCGTCTACCTGCTCGGGCAGCCCCGGGTCGACATCGTGCGCGCCACGGTCGACGTGCCGGTGCTCACCCAGATCACGCCCGACATGGTCGAGACCATCCGCGTCAGCCCGGCCGACGCCCCCGCCGGCGCGGCGCGGTCGGCCGGCGAGGTGGTCGGGTCGTACGCCGCGGTGCCGATCCTGGCCGGGCAGGCGGTCGACCGGCGCGCGGTCGAGTCAACCCCCGGCGAGCGGGCGCTCGGCCTCGGCGCGCCGCTCTCGGCGGGCCAGGTCGCGTTCGCGCTCCCGGTCGACCCGTCCCAGGCGGTCGGCGCCGCGCTCGCGCCGGGCGCACGCGTCGACGTCGTCGCCGTGCCGAGCTCGCTCAAGACGGGGCTCGCCGCCGCCCCCGGCTCGAGCCCGCCCGCCACCGTCGTCATGGGGCGGGGGCTCCTCGTGCTCGCGCTCCGGACCGCCGACGGGCAGCCGCTCACGTCCGGGTCAGCCGGGTCGAGCTCGGGCTCGGGCTCGCTCGTCGCGCCGAAGCTCGGCAGCGTCGTGGTCGCCATCCCCGCCACGTCCGAGGCGGACTTCGCCACCCAGGCGCTCGCCGCCACGTTCTACCTCGCGCTGTCGACCCCGGGAACGAGCCCGTGAGTTGCTGTCAAGACTTGACAGGCCCCGTGACGGCGTCAGGGACTCCAGTCGGGGCCTTGACAGACCGCTGAACGGTAGCCCGAGGTTCTGCTCTCCCAGAGCCTAGAGATGTGACTTTGCGCAGACCTGACCGCGAACCTAACCGAGTGTCAATCTCGTGCAAGACTGCAGAGGCGCCCGACAAGACGGCAGGTGCTCCACCAGGGCTCGGGCCCGACAGACCTGGGCTTCACCGCTCGACCGGTGTCACGTGACCTTCGCCGGGGTGCTGCAGCCAAGGGATGAGCGGCCGCTCGTAGGAGAGACCGAGACTCGCAAAGTCCGACATGAAGGGCGGCGGATCGTTCTCAGCGACGATCATCTGAAATCCTCCGGGGTAGGAGTCCTGCAGGATCCGGAACCACCGGTAGATGCGCTCCCCGATGCTCTGGTCGTTGATGGTCCCGATGTTCTTGCGCGGGCTGTCCAGGACGAGGAAGAGAGGCAGAAGGGTGTCACCCTCCTGGAGGCCCAGCCGCAATCCGGCCAGGTGGTACGCGACGTTCAGCAGCGTCTGCATGCCGCTCGATGACTCCGCGAACGTGTCCGAGCCCACCACCGGGAGGTAGCTGCGGCCGTCAATGGATGCGCCCTGAGCCGGGTACCACGGATACCGGAAGTCGCGCAGGATCTCGTCGAACATCGCGGACAAGCGCCCGATCTTCTCGCGCGCAGTCTCGAGGCGCGCCCGTGCCTCGCTCAGCTCGGCCTCCACGGCCTTGAGCTGTCCCTCGAGCTTGGGCAACCCCTGTGACTGACGGCGGTACCGGTCGTGGAGCGCGATCAGGGTGGCGACCGACTTCTGCTGCGCCGACGCAGCTGCCAGCGCGCCCGCGGCTTCTTCGATGGCCGAGTACTGTCGGCTCACGAACTCCTCGAGTTGAGCATCCAGGGCCTTGTGGAGCTCCTGGAGGTCCGACTCGGCGGCCGTGGCTTCTGCGAAGGCTTTCTCGCGGGCCTCCTCGGCAGTCTGGAGGAGCGTCACCGTTTCGGCCAGCTGCGCCTCAAGGCGTGCATACTCGGCCGGAACCGCATCTTCGTTGGGCGGAGGATCGGGCTGCAGACACAGCAGACAATGTCCGTCCGGAGCTACGCGGCTGAGCTTCTGGCTGCATCGGGGGCACGTCGAGAACTCGAAGGGCGCCAAGACCTCGTTCGCGACCTCGCCACGCTCGAGGCGGTCGAGATCGAGTTCCAGCTGGGCAACAAGGGACTCGTACCGTGCAACCTCGAGGGCGGCGGCCTGCTGAACGTGCTGCAGGCTGGCCACGAGGACCTCCTGCTCCAGAACGCTTCTCCGGACCTCGATCGCCTCGGGGTTCTCGGAGCGGGCGCCGGTCCTCATCGCGGAGATGCGGGCGGTCGCGACCGCAGTCGCGACCTCTAGGCGGTCCGCCTCGAGCCGCAGCTCCGACTCTGAAGGCGTGCCGCTTCCGTCGAGGAAGGCGCGGATGCCCTTCACCGTCTTCCTGGCGTCGAGCAGGTCGGACTTGAGCTCGCCGCTGGTCCGCTCCAGGGCGGCGACGTCCTCGTCGAGAAGGCCGTACAGCAGCTCAAAGGTCGCTTTCCGCTTCGGGTCGCGGACCGGGTTGTTGTGGTAGACGATGGAGTTGTCCATGCGCGATTGTCTCACGAACAAGTAGTCGAGCACGTCCCAGAAGGACACGGGCGTCTGTTCGCGTCGTGCGCGACTCCGCGCCCGCGGCACCACGACCTTCGGGATGCCCAGCTGCGCGAGCAGGAAGTCCGACATGAGGGTCTCGGCCCCGCTTCGCGCGCCTGCCGGTCGCGCCCGGGCCACGAGCTCGCCCGAGGAGTGGTCGAGCACTTCGAGATCGCTCCGGTCGGCATACCGCGTTATCTGAAGACGTCTGCCGTTGAGTTCGACGTCAAGGTCTGAGGACGCGACGGAATGCCGGATGGCCGAGGAGAAGGTGGCGGTGGCGCCGAGACCCCATCTGATGCAGCGCAGGAGCGAGGTCTTGCCCGTTCCGGTTGAACCGACGACCACGTTGACTCCGGCAGTGAACCCGTAGCGCACGACCTGTTCGGGCGTAGCCCCACGCAGGGTCAGCGAGTGGATGGCCAGACGAGGGTTCATCAGATCGGGGTCCAGTGGGGGCGATCGACCACATCCGGGAGCTCGCGGTAGATCAGCTGCTTCAACTGGTTGCCCGACAGGTCGAACCACTCCTTCAGGAGCCCGCACCTGAGATGAACCGCTCGCCAGGCGTCCGAGGTCGCGAGATCCCGGGCTGCCCCTCGACCCGAGTCGGTGACCGTGAAGGCGACGTGGCCATCGCGCCGGGTGGCCTCGACGAGCCCTCGGCCCACGAGGGCGCTGAGCAGGGCGTAGTAGCGGTTGTCCCAAGGTCCGTACTTGTAGCGCATCATCCGGCTCTCGACGGCCAGCCGCTCGGCCGAGGTTGGCCCGGCGCCCTCCGGCCAGGCCTTCCGGCGCCGGTCGAGCAGCCGCTCGAGGAAGACCGGGTAGCGGAGCAAGAAGTCGAGCTTTGCGACCTTGGTGAGGCCGTCGAGGCTGCCGCCGGCGGCCGTGAAGGCGTCGATCAGCAGAAGCAGCCTCGCGACGTGGTAGTCGGTCGGGTCGATCACGAGGCAACCCCCAGGTCGAACCGGTCCGACCACCAGATGTGGCACTTATCGGTCAGCTCGTACACGAACCCCTCAAGCAGCTCGCGCTGCTTCGGCACGAATGGGGGCGCCGGCACGGGGTCGTTCGTCAGTCGCTCCCTGAGGATCTGGTGCATCCGTCTGCCCCACGAGCCGTCCAGGTCCGGCGACGCCATCGCGGCGATCTCGGCTTCGGCCGCTGCGTCGATCAGTCTCACAGCCAGGCCGTCGAGTTCGCCGAACTCCCCGAGGGGGTCGAGCGTCTCCTTCTCGAAAAGCGACCAACTCGCCCGAAGGGCCTTGGCGGACTGAATTGCTGTTGGGCCGAATCCCCCGGCGTGCAGCTTCTGCTCCAGCGCCGTGGGGTTGGTCCCCGCCCCGATGATGAGTCTCACTCGCTCCGACCCGCGGACCTCGGACACGGCCAAGCGGAGCCGAGCGGGCCCGAGCGTTCTGTCGGCGAGTCGACGTCTCGTCCTCGTGAGCTCGTCCAGGTGGGCCGGATCCAAGACGACGTCGAGCGAGTCTGCGGTTTCAGGACGGTCGCGGCTCGCCAACTCCACCGCTCGAACGATCGCCTCGTACGCGGACTCCGGTGCCACCGCGGTCAGCCCCAGCTTCTTCAGCGCGGGGGCCATCATGCTCGCGACGTTGACCGTGCCGATATAGCGTCTGGTGGGCAGCTCGTCCTCGATGCGCAACACCTTCAGGAAGGGAACCAGGGCATCCGCGTCGACCCCAAAGGGGCCGCAGATGTCATGTGCGAGGTCCTTGATCGCCTCGTCGTTCCCGGAAGCGCAGGAGTCGCGGAGTCCGCGTGCATCTACGTCGAGGCCGCCGTTCGTGGCCAGACGACAGCGAGCACGACGCCCTGTGGCCTGCCACCGCTCGAAGAGCTGGCGGAGCCCTCCGGCGTCGATGAGCTGGCGCCGAGTCCATCGGCCCTGGCTCACCTCGATGTGCTTCACCGACAGAAGCTCGACGTCGTCCTTACCGTGGATGACGATCGCGTCCTGCTGCCATTCGCAGACCACTGCGCCCCGCCCCGTCACGAGACAGGCGATAGCGTCCCTCGCGATCACCTCGCTCTGGAACCGGTAGCGAGCCGCCGTGGTCGCCCCAGTGTCGTCGGCGGGTAAGACCCACAACTCCTCCAGCGAGGTCTGGAACACCGCCTCGTCTTCGCCGTCCCGTGCCCCAGCCAACATCAACCCCCGATTGCGCCGGTGGCAGAGATCGTAGCCGACGGAAGAGGCGCTGTACCGCGGTTCAGAAGCATCCTCGAGCACCCTGCGCGTGGCAAAGGGTCACGTCGGCGGCACGCGGAGCCCTGTGGACGCCGAATGCCGCACGAAATCACCTGTGGCGGACGCCGCGGGAATGTCAGTGCCAGATCCGCCGGAACGTCAGGCTCGCGAACACCGGATGTCACAACCCTCCCATTTCGATGGGGACTCGCCGGCAGACGATCCAGTCAGAACTCGATGTTCTCCTCGCGCCACTGTGCGCCGGCCTTCTCGGCCGCGGCCTTCAGATCCTCGAGCGTTCGCTTCTCAGCGGTCACGGCGACAGTGGCGTCGAGCAGCTGCACGTCCCCGTTGCCCGCGGGCTCGAGAGCATCGTACAGAGCCCAGAAGAGGTCGCTTGCTCGCTGCCTCGCATCAGGTCCCACGACGCTCTGGTTGAGGAACCGGAGGGTTCCCCGGAGGTATTGGCGGCCTTCGGATGACGCCTTCCCACCTCCTTCCCACGCCGGTATCGTCGCCTCACCGGCATTGGTATGTCCGTCTGGCCGCCCCTCTGGGATGGGCTCGGGCACGAACCGCCGCAGGGTCTGGTCCATCGATCCGATCGAGAGATCCGCGCGGGTCCGGATGTCGAGTGGAGCGGAATCCGGGCCAATCACCGCCCAGCCGGCCCGCGTCAATTCGAAGATCGCCGTCCGAATGTCCTCCGTGCTTCGCACGAGCGGAAAGACGGGGTTCTTGTAGAACGCCTGCGAGACCTCCTTGAGGGTGAGATCCCGCGAGATCCGGTCGAGCAGGGTCCCCAGGTAGGCGCCTGCCACACCCGTGGACCCGGCGGCGCGCCCGGCAACGGCCATCTCCGCCCAGACCCGGTTGCCCTGCAGGGACGAGGACTCGTCGTCATCGAACCGGCGCCAGTCGACCTCGATCCGCTCGGACCCGCGGATCAGGAACGCGTAGTGCTGGAACGCGCGCCGGATCTCTCGGTCGAGCTTGTCGGCGCTCGTCTTGGCGTGAGCGAGGGCTTCGTCGTGGCGCTCCGGGTCGCCTTGGAGCTGACTCGCGACTGACTTCCAGGCGAGGTGGTCGGTCGCGCGCTTGCGCGCGTCGTCGCGGCGCTGGGTGTTGACGCACGCAACGACACACGAGGCGGCGTTGTCGACCGGGAGCGGGGAGACGCCCACCCCGAGGAGCGACTCGATGTCGGCGCGCGTCGGCGTGTCCCGGCCGTTGAGGAGCGTCCATCGCCGAGGGTCGAGCACGACGAGCCGCGTCCGCGAGTTCTGGTCGACCTCGCCGAATAGCCTGCCAAGGGGTATGCCAGGGTGGTCTCCCTGGTCGATCGTCAGCACCGCGTCGAAGGGACCCGGCGACGCGAGGACCTTCGCGCGCTCCCATAGGAAGGCGTCGCGTTCGGGCGGCGCGATGGTGGCCTTCGCCTGCCGGTAGAACATCTGCGGCGTCTGCGAGATCGACAGCCGGTAGCGGGCCGCCACGGACCCGTCCGCGATCGTGGGTGTCTCCAGTGCGCCCAGCCCGTCATCATCGCCAGTGGTCAGCCCGAACACCTCGTCGGCGGCGTGGAACGGCACTCGCGGCTCGTAGGCGGCGGAGAGCAGCTCGGCCTTGGTAGCACCGCGCCGCGCCTGGTCGCGCGGAACCAGCGAGTAGCAGTAGAGGGCCGTTGCCATCCGCTGCGCTGGCGCGGGCTGCCCGACGTCGAGGCCTCGCTCGGCGATCAGGCGGTCGAGGTCTCTGGCGCGGCCCCCCGAACCGTCGCGCGTGACAACGTCGGTGGAGGCGACTTGGCGGAACCCCTGGACGGCGCGCTCATTCCCGTGCAGGAGGCCGGACGACAGGATTGCTTCCAAGACGACCCCAAGCGGGAGGTCTCCTACGTTGACAAGGTCCGGTGCCCATCGCCCTGCCTTGTGCTCCTGGATCCAGTGATACGCGGCGAGCGCGAAGATCGAGACGGTCGAGCGGACACGCTGGAAGCCGGCGTGCCTGGACCAGTCGTCGCGTACGAGGCTCATCAAGTCTGGGTGGCCGCGTTCGAGTTGATGGAGCGCCTGAACTACGACCACGCCCCAGTCCTCGTTGGGGGTCGCCCGAGCTTCTGGGTGGCCAAGGAGGCCCTTGCTGAGACGGCGGTCAAGGTGGTCGGCGACGCCACGCGATCGATTTCGCCCGATGTGCTGGTCAGCGGCGACGCCTCGCTTTCCGAGCTGCTCGAGGGCCTCCAGGCCCAGCCCTTCCTGTTCGTGTTCGAGGGACGCTCGATCTCAGGGGTCATCACCACGAGCGACTTGAACAAGCAGCCGGCTCGGACCTACTTCTTCCTTCGTATCGCCGAGTTCGAGTCACGGCTCGCCGCGTTCGTGCGCGAACGTGTTGGAGACGACGAGGCCTACCTGCTGCTGCCGAACCAACGACGGGGCGAGCTCGAGACGGTTAGGGCCCGGGCACGCCGTGACAACCTCGAGTTGGGCTGGATCTCCTACTTCTACCTGAGCGACCTGCTCGAGGTCGTCCGCCGGAACGCACTTCTCAGGGCCGCCCTGGGCGACCCGGACGAGCGCCATTGGAACAACCGCACGGAGGGCCTCGCCGGCGTGCGTAATGCGGCCGTGCACCTGGTCAGAGACCTCGTCGACTCGGGGCGATCGGCAGCGGCGCTCAGTCGTATCGACATCAACCTGACCGAGGCTCCTCTGTCAAGGGCCACGTGAATCAGCCCACGGGCGGCCACTGAAGCTGCCCACCGGCGGACATCGAAACTGCCCGCGACGATGCCGTTCGCGGACCCGCGGCCACGAAACCTGAGCGCAGGCGGCCACGGATCTCGACTGGCGGCCCGGGGCGAATTGCGCGCCTCAGCGCGGACGGAGCGGCGCTGCGTCAGGGGGCGGTGTCGAGCGGCCGGACCCCGCGCCCGTCGAGCGCCTCGGCGAGGCGGTGCGACCGGCCCTCGGTGACGATCACGTGGGCGTGGTGGAGCAGCCGGTCGACCGCGGCCGTGGCCAGGCCCTTCGGGAAGATCGTGTCGAAGCGCGCCGGGTGCAGGTTCGAGGTCAGGATCAGCGACCGCTTCTCGTACGCGGCGTCGACCAGCCGGTACAGCGCCTCGGCCTCGTCGGCGCCGGCGGGCAGGAGGCCGATGTCGTCCACGACCACGAGCTCGGAGCGGACGATCCGCTCGACGACCCTGCCGGTGGTGGCGTCGATCCGCGACCGGGCGATGGTGGCCGTGAGCGACTCCAGGCTGAACCAGGACACCCGCAGGTCGCGGTCGATCGCGGCGTGGGCGATGGCCTCGGCGAAGTGGCTCTTGCCGGTGCCGGACGGCCCGACCAGCACCAGGTTCTCGGCCCGGCCGATCCAGTCCAGGGTGCGCAGCGCCCACTGGGCCTCGGCCGGGATCGCCGACGCCTTCGGGTCCCAGGCGTCGAACGTCTTGCCCGACGGGAGCCGGGCCGCCCTGCGGTGCATCTCCCGGGTCGACCGGTCCCGGCCGGCCGCCTCCTCGGCGAGGAGCACCTTGAGCAGGTCGGCGTGGTCCCAGGCCTCGTCGCGGGCGCGGGCGATCACGACCGGTGCCGCCTCGCGGAAGTAGCGCAGCCGGAGTCGGTGGAGCAGCCGCAGCACGTCGGGCGGGAGCGGCGCCGGCTCGGCCGGGCGGAGCCTCGGCGGCAGCTGTCGCCAGCGGGAGAACTCCTCGGAGTCCTCGGCGCCCGCGAGCCGGGACCGGGTCTCGAGCGGGTCGTGGGCGGGGCCGACCATCAGCGTCCGACGAGCTCCCAGGCGCCGGTGCCGGGCTGGAGGGTGTCGTCGCCGGCCTCGAGGCGGACCCGGCCGCGGTCGCCCATGAGCCGCAGGTGGTCGACGATCGCCTCGAGGTCCCCGTCGGCGAAGCGGCCGGCCTCGGCCGCCAGCCCCAGGGCGCGCTCGACCTCGACCCCGCCGACGAGCATCGCGAGCTCGGTCGCCCGGCGGATCTTCGTCCGGATCCGCTCGGCGCCCGACGCCGCGGCGAGGACGAGCCAGCGCTCGGCGCCGGGCCCGAGGCCGAGGAAGGCGGCCTCCTCGGGGCTGGCGGGCCTCGGACGCGGGTGGAGCGGGTCGCTCGTCCGCTCCGGGTAGTGCGCGGGGTCGATCCGCGGGCTGCCCGGCGTCGTGAGCGCGTGCCGGGCGACCTCGCGGGCGCCGTCCCGGGCGGCGTGGGTGACCACGAGCTCGTCGCCGTCCACCCGCACCCAGACCCGCTCGCCGACGAGCCGGTGGGGCACGCTGTAGCGGGCCGACCCGAAGCGCAGCGTCGAGTCGTCGTCCACGGTGCGGGTCACGCCGAAGGCGACCGTGTGGGCCTCGCCCGGGATCGGGTGCAGCCGCCGGCGCTCGGCCGCCAGCCGGTCGGCCGGCGCCTCCCGGGTCTCGCGGTGCGGCCGGGCGTTGACGCCCTCGCAGAACGCGTCGCAGGCGGCCCGCAGCTCGGCGAACGAGCCGTATGCCGGGAGCAGGTTCGCCTCCGTCGGCACGAGGTCGGCCTTGGCGACCCGGACGGTCGCCTCGCTGCCGCCCTTGGACTCCGGGTCGAACGGCACGCAGGCCGTGATCTGGAGCCCGTAGTGGCGGCCGGCGGCGACGATCTCCGGGTGCCGCACGCCGATCCCGGCGATCCGGTCGACGGTTACCGTCCGCTCGTTGTCGGTGAGGGCGTACGTCGGGCATCCCCCGAGCCGGCGGAGGGTCTCGTCGAGGCAGGCGACCACGGTCGGCAGCGTCCGGTCCCAGGTCGGGCTGACCACCCGGTACCGGCTCCAGGCCAGCCAGGCGCACCACAGCAGCGTGTCGCGCCCGCCGATCGCGGGGCCCTTGCCCCAGTCGAACTGGAGCCAC
>JAJYGM010000175.1:2754-10815 GCA_021785095.1 Actinomycetes bacterium | reverse complement strand
ACAACTCGAGAGCCGGCTATGGGCAGCGGCCAAGCAGTTGCCTTTGCCCCGTATCGCTGTCCTTGACCCCAGGTGCGGTGACTTCTCATCTGGTGGCAGCGGCACGGGTCTACGAGACGGCTGCGTAGCCATGCTGAGAAGACCGTCGGTGAGCTGTATGCCGGAAAACGGCACGTACAGTTCGAAGGGCGGGTGCTGGAAACCGAGCAATGCTGTTCGGTCAACTGCGGGTCCCAGGTTGGTGCGCTGAAATGCCACCTCAACGGCCTGGTCGGGACCCAGCCGACGAGCCGCGCCACCGCGCCAGCACTCGACCCAAGGCAAGGGCGATCTCTGTCAGGCTCGACGACGATGCAGAGCAAGCATTGCGGACGCTGGAAGCCACGGGGCTCACCCAGTCTGACGCCATCAGGTCGGCGTTGCTTACGTCGGCCCGTCGGTTGCGCCATCGACGCGAACTTGCCGCGGAGGTCGCCGCGTTGGAAGCGGACGACACGGACCGCGCCGAGATGTTGGCAGTGGCGGCGATGATGGAGGCTGTACGTGCTGCGCGGTGACGTCCACCGGTTCCGGTTACTCCGTGGTGCCGGTCACGAACAGCAGGGCGAACGCTACGGCATCATTCTTCAGGCAAACGAGCTCCTTCCTCGTTCGGTCGTCATCGTTGCGCCGACGTCGAGAAGTGCGCGTCCAGCATCCTTTCGGCCCGAGGCGCATGTCGAGGGGAGCGTCACGCGAGTGCTGGTGGAGCAGCTGGGTGCGGTCGATGTTCAGAGGCTTGGAGACCTCGTCGGACACCTCACTCATGAGGAGATGTGGGGCGTCGACGAAGCGCTCGTGACCGTCCTCGGCCTGGGATAAGTGCGGACTCCAAACATGCCCCTATGTCCCAGCTGGCGTCCCGGTGCCACTGCCCACTAACGCCGGGACGAGGTCACATTTCGAGCGTGAGAGAAGCGGGGTCCATCGCGATCCCGACGACCCGTCCCACTCGGGTGAGGTCAGCGTCGTGGGCGAGCAACGTGGCATGGTTCCGGCGCGCGACCGACGTGATCATGCAGTCGATCAGGCCCCGCGGCGTGACTCCGACTCGCCGGCACAGGCGGTAGATGCGCGCCGCTGCCTCGAAGTCCGCCGCCGCGTCGAACGGGAGCAGATGGAACCGCAAGAGCAATCTGCGCAGGTCCTCTTCCCGGCCGTCTGTCTTGGCCCCTGCCATGACCTCCATCATCACCAGCTCCGTAGTCGCAAGTGGGCCGTCATCAGCGATGAGCTCGGTCACTCGGTCGTCTACCGGGCTCCCCGTTGCCCGGTCGTACTCGACCCATGCCGACGTGTCGGCTAGGATCATCGGACGCGAGCGGGACCGGTGTCAGCCGGCAGCTTGCCGATTGCGCGCACCCCACGCATGGCGAGGGCTTCTTCGCGGCTCATGGGCTGGCCCGCAAGGTGGCGGAGGGCCAGGTCGACAGCCTCCGTCTTCGTGTGGAGACCGTAACGGTCCATGACGGCTTGGAGGTAGGTGTCCTCAATCTCGATGTTGGTCCGAACTCGGCCCATACACGTAGTATACACGACACGTGTATGAGGCGTGTATGGTCGGATCGGAGGCTCTGCCGTCCCCGAACATCGCCTCGCCGGATCGCCACGGTGCGGGCATGACGCCGGCTCACGGCAACGTTATGGCGCCACCACGGCGGCGTGGTACGAAGTCGGCGCAAGGTGCAGATCCGTGCCGACTGGGGCATCGTTGGCCCTGCTGCTATTTGAACCGGTCGGCGAGCGCGGTCAGCTTGGCTACATACGCCGACCAGTCGAAGCCGTCGGGGACGTTGGTGTTCTCCGGCTGCCAGCCCGTCGCTCCGTCGTGCTGCTCGCGCATGATGTCTGCGTGACCCGCGTGGCGGCTGATGTGATAAATCACGTGAACCATGATCCTTTGTAGGGTCACGTCCTGCCGGCCGGGCCGCCACCATGGCACCCGCCCGGGTGCGTCGAGCGCCAACTGGGCGACCGTCTGGTCCGCGAAGGCCCAGATACGCCGGTAGAGGTCTACCAGCCCGTCCTTGGTCTCCTCCTGTGTGGCATACCACTCAGCCTGAGGGTCGTCGGAGAACGCCTCCTTTGGTACCAGTTCTTCGGGTGTTGGGAATTCACGTCCGAAGGTGGGCCCGAAGTAGCCAGCTTCGCTGTCGAGTCAGTGCTCGATGACGCCGAGCAGGTTGTTGCCGGTCGGGGTTCGGGGCAGTCTTGCCTGGCGTTCGTCTAGGCCGTCGAGCTTCCAGACCAGGGCGTCGCGCGATTCTTGGAGGTAGTGGTGCAGCACTGTCTTTTGGTCGCCCATGTCAGACATGTATGCCAGTCTGATACACGAGGGACGGCGGACCTCACCCCGGCCGAGCGTGCTGTACCTCACTCACCGTCTGGCTGCAGAGGGCTCGCCCCTAACGTCCCGCAGCGCAATCCCCGAATGACGCCCTCGATATGTCCCAGTGCGCCGGTTCCAGGCGACGCTCACGACTCCTGAAGGTGCTGGCGCTCAGTGCTCGAGTCGTCCGGCTTCTATCTGCTGCAGGCCGGCGCGCATGGCCTCCAGCTTCTCAGGCGAATGGCCGCCCCAGTCGACGAGCTCACCCACAACGCGAAGCGGCTCGCGACTACGAAAAGCGCGACTACGAAAAGACTGCGTCGGGTTTCCAGGGAATTTCTCGTCGGTGAGGTTAGGGTCGTCTTCGAAGGAGCCTGTCGGCTCGATGATGCAAATTCGCGCGCGGCCTTCACCACAGGCGAGTTCGGCTCCCCAGGTCGCGGCGTCGAGTGTGGCGCTGAAGTAGACATAGTTCATCATCCGCCCCTCTTCGACGTTGGACTCACGGCGGGCGACCAGCAGCTCACCTGGGGCGAGCTCCGCCTTGGTTCCGTGCAAGTACACGCCCGGTTCGTACACCTCGAACGGCACCGGCTCCTTGTTGTTGCTCAAGACTCAGACGCTACCAAGCGACATCGCGAAGGCGATCTCGTCGGCTGTCTCCGGGTTCCGCAGCTAGAAGTCGCAGATGGCGATCGGCCTATGTCCTTCCCCAAGTGGGGCAGAGCCGGCCGAAACGACGGTGACGCGCCCACGGTCGCTCACTGGTCCACGGGAAGGGTGCCCCACACGTGTGCCCATATTTCCGGCTGGGTCCTGCCTCCGATCGCCGGCCTGGAGACGCACGACTCAATCGATGGTGCCGGCTGGTACCACCCACTGGCACTGCTGACCTGTCACTTTCGCGATCAGGTCGAAGTCCGAGTCGTAGTGGAGTAGCACGAGACGATCCTGCTCCGCCGCAGCGGCGATGAGCAGGTCAGGTACCTTTCGGCCTCTTTGGCTTCGCGAGGCCAACAGTCGTTGCACTTGCCGAGCGCGCTGAACATGTGCGGCGGTCGTCTCGACCAGCTTGAACACTGAGAGGTCGGCCATGTCCTGGTCCCATTCCCGAGCGTTGCGGCTTCCGTAGCCAACTTCGAGGTCGGTGATCCCAGCTCGGCCGATCTGGCCCGCGTGGGTGAGCGGGTCAACGACGGCGCGCACGGCTGGCTCGCCGAGGCGAGTGATCACGCTGGTATCGACCAGGTGGGTTACTGCCACGCCTTCTCGCGAGGGGGCAGCTTGCGGCGTCCGAGGCGGTCGAGGGCCTCGCGGACCTTGGCGTCTCTGCCGGCGCCGGCCCGCTTCAGGGCCTCATTGACGGTCTCTTTCATGCTTGCGGTGCCCAGCTCGGTCCGGGCTGCCGCTAGCGCGTTCTCGTCGATGTCCACCAGATGCTTTGACACGCCCACAGTATATACCAGTGCCACTCCATATATCCAAAGGGCGAGCCTTGCCGTGGCGGCGAGCTCAGATGTATCGCCAAAGATCTGCTCGGGCCGTCCCAGAAGTCCACCGTCGACGCGTCCCGTATCGCCGGGTCGCGGGCGACCGCGAAAGTGGACGCTCAGCGGTCGCAGTCAACGGCGACTTCGAGCGCCTCACAAAGCTGCCGCATCCTGACATCAGCAAGGCGCCCGATTCGTTCGGTGAGTACGCCGAGGGCGACACTCTCGATCGAGTCCAAGTTGACCACGCAGTGCCGTGGTACAGGGTCGTCGCCTGGTTCAAGGACAACCTCACTGGGCAAGCCACGGATGGTCGTAGTGCACGGAGCGATGACCGCCCGTCGAAGGCGAGGAATGGCGGCATCGCGAGACAACACGACCACAGGCCTTCGGCCAATGTCGGGAAGCTCACACCACCAGACGTCGCCCCGGGCGGGCAACGAGCTCATGACGCGGCTGCCGCAGCCCGGAACGATGCGAGATCACCCCACTCGTCGTCTTCGTCAAGGGGGTGGTTGTCGTAGGAGGCATACGCTGCGTCGACTTCCGCGGCACGGTGTCGAGCAAGGAACGCTGCCAGGGCGTCATCGACAAGTGCTGAGTCCGGCGCGCCCGCCTTCACCTCGCGCGCCTGCTCGAGAAGTTGCTGGTCCACGGTGGTGCTGATCCTGACGCGGGTCATGCCATAACTATAGCATGCTTATCCCACAGTCGAGCCGGCTGCCTGGCGGTTCCCTGACCCCTACCAGCGCTGGTCTTCTCCGGCTGGACTCGCCCGAAGCGCCGGTTCATGGGGCGCTGACGGGGATGACCTTCGATCTTGTTCACGACAGCCACCGTCGAGCCCGTGTTAGCGGCGTGATTGCCTGAGCACTTCGGCAACTACTTCGGCTGCGCTCTTTCGTGACGCGCAATTTGGCCGACGGCCTATGACTCGGTGAGGATGAGCGGTTCTGATCTCGCGAGAGGACCCCTCCCCACAAGTTTCAACGGCTGGTGACGGGAGGGGTGCAAAGGCGGGCTTCCATCTAGTTGAGCGCCGTCGCCAGGCGGTCCAGGTTGTCTGCCGGCTTGGATGGGACGATGTCGGCGCCACGGGTGCGAGGGGTGTTCGCGCCGTGCAACTGGGAAGCGGCGACCCGACAAGCACGTAGTCCACCCCGTGCCGGTTCAAGCATTCGGGCACCGCGGCGATCTGAACGTCCGACATCGGAACGCCCGGGTCGGCGTCTCGCCCGGCGCGACCCCGATGGCGCCGTTGTCTCTGGGCGGCGGCCTGTCGGCGGAGTTCTCCTGCCACCTCGGCCGTCGGCCGGGTCGCCGCCCACTCTTCGCCTCCCACTCTTTGACTGCCAGTCGTTGGGTGTCAGGCGGCTCGAGGCGCATCCGCAACTCCAAACCCGCGGCCTCGTGGCCGGCGCTCGACGACTCGCCGAGGTTCTCACCGAGCGTCCCGATCGGGCTCGATGCGCAGGGTATCGGGGTCTTCAGGTGCCTCGTTCGCCCATTCCACTTCGATCCCATGGCGTTCTCGCACGTAGTCGGTCCGGTACGACCAGTCCACTCCTCGACCCGCCAAGCGTACTACGAAGTAGTACGAGACGGCTGGTAGATATATGAGAGCAGCCGAATCCGCGCCGCGCCCCGGGGTGTTGGCTTGGGCCTCCTGACCGGTCACCAATGGAGGCGCTCATGACCACCCTGCATCCGACTACCCAGCTACTGGCCCCGCGGGACGAACCGATCGCGCCCGACGAGGCCGAGCTCGCCGCCGTGGCCTTCCTGGCCCGCTATAGCGGCCGGACCCTTGACGCCTTCCGCCACGATCTGTGCAACCTGTTCCAGTGGCAGCCGATCACGGCCTGCCCGTGCTCGAGGCGACCCGCGCCCATCTCGAGATGTACCGATCGTCGATGGAGGAACGCGGTCTGGCCGCCTCGACGATCGACCGGCGGCTGTCGACAGCGTGCGGTTACTACCGCTTCGCCCACATCGACGGCCGTATCACGCCCAATCCCGCCCAGTGCGTCCGCCGGCCCGCCGTCCATCCGACAGAGCAGCGCGGGCTGGACCGCGGAGAGCTCGGACGATTCCTGTTGACCGCCGAACGGTTCGACCACGCCCATGCTGCGCTCGCCGTCCTGCTCGGCCTGAACGGGTTGCGCGTGAGCGAAGCATGCCAGTCATCGGCGAAGCCGCCAAAGTCTTGCGCGACGAGTTCAAGACTGAGCGGCCCGAGATCCCATGGCGCGGATGTATTGCGTCCTACCAGCCGATCACGCTGGTGGCTGCCGGTCGACGTAATTTGGCCACCAACAGACTGTCGTCAGTGACCCGTCGTCAGTCGCGACGCCAGACGTGCCTGATTGGTACCGGGTCCGTGGTGGCGACGGTCGTCTGATATTGATAATCCACGTAGACGTTGCGGCCCGGCCGTAGCGTTGAGAAGACCGATGGGGCGCCTCCCTGGTCGTCTACGGCTGCTTGCAGCCTGGCTTCAGGGCGAGGTGCAAGTCCGCCGGGTTTGGCCATGCGTGGCTCGAAAGAGGCGCGTGCGCCGGTAGATCTGAAATCAGACATGTCCGCCATGGTTCTCACCTACGCGACGACATGGGAGGGTTTCGTGACAGCAGTGATGATCGGTGCCGACCCGCACTAACGAGTCCACGGGTTGTCGCCCGGCCGCCCGCCCGCCGGCTTGCCTGCTCAAGCCCTGCGGCCGTAAGCCTCTGATCCCCCTCTGGCGTGATGACCGAGAACCGATGCTCAGCGCGGAGACGGACAGCCAACATGCTTGGCGTGAGCGTGCTGCCGTCTCGAAGCACGTCGTCGACGAGATCACCGACAAGCGCCAAGCGCTCAGCTAAGTGCGCGTTACGCAATAACGTTTACGTAGTTACACGATTGTCATTCACCTCAACGGGGACAGATCGTAGTTCCATTCACCATGGAAGTCATGACCGTGCACTCCTGCTGCTTCCAGTTGAGCATCGCTGATCTTGATGCCCTTGGGGTAGGAGCCGCGGTCGAGCTCAGCTCTGACGCTGAGCCCGGTCTTAGATGTCGTAGCGCCGATGAGCTCGACCACGACCTCGTGGCTGACAAGCGGGCGGCCGCGCCAGTTCATGGTGACCATCGACCAGAGCCGGTGCTCGATCTTGTTCCACTTCGAGGTTCCCGGCGGGAAATGGCAAACGGTGATCGTGAGCCCGGTCTCTGTGGCAAGCCCTGCGAGCTCCACCTTCCACAGCCGGGTCCGGTAGCTGTTGGACCCGCCGGCATCTGCACAGATCAGGAGCCTGTCAGCCTCAGGGTAGGATGCTTTCCCCATCGTCTCCCACCAGCGGCGAAGAGACTGCACCGCAAAGGCTGCCGTGTCGTGATCGGCACCGACGAGCACCCAACCCGCGTTCTCACCGACGTCGTAGACGCCGTAGGGGATCGCCTTGCCGAGGTCGTTCGGGAAGTCATGCACCCCGACCTTCTTTGGGCGTCCCTTTGGCTGCCACTCCTTGCCCCCGTTCTTGTAGCCGGGGTCCTCACCTACGTTCTCCTTTTTCTTCGCATCAACCGACACCACCGGGAGGTGGTCGTAAAGGCGAGCCTTGGACAGGTCGTTCATGTAGTGGAACTGGGCGTCACGGTCAGGATGCTGCTTGCCCTCGATGGTCTTCGCGTTGGCCTGGAGGCTGTACTTGAGCAGGTGCAGGAGCTCTGCGACGCGCACGTGGCTCACGTGATGCCCAAGATCACAGAGCGCGTCGGCTAGATGACGCGTCGACTTGGTCGTCCAGCGAAGCGGTGACTCGGGGTCACCCCTGCTGTCGGGATCAACCAGTGACTCGAGCACCACAAGCAGCTCAGGATCCTTGTCCACCGCCCGCTTTCGGCCACCCCCGGGCCGCCGGGAGCGTCCTTGGTCGACCAGCACCTCGGCCGCAGGCGGAAAAGCTAGTTCCGCTACCGCCTTGTGCACCGTCGGGCGTGACAAGCGAGCCGCCCGAGCTGCCACAGTCACCCCGCCCCGGCCGAGCGCCTTGGCTTCTGCTGCTGCCACCAGCCGGCGCTGGCGCTCATTTAGGTGCGGCCAAAGCTCTGCGAACTTCTCAGCTAACACATCCTCGCTCGCTCGCACAATGCCACGCTATCGTACCGGCACCGCATAGTCAACGTTATTTCGTAACAGCTCCTAACCATCGACGC
>JAJYGM010000175.1:0-2744 GCA_021785095.1 Actinomycetes bacterium | reverse complement strand
CGAGGATCACTGGAGAGACCGAGCACAGCCCGGAGGGGGGACAGGAACGCACTCCAAGTTCCCCCAGCGACCTCTCACCTTCTCTCAGCTTAACCATCGACGCGACCGAGCCCGGCGCAACAGGGCATGGACGTGCTACATCCACACTCACGTCGAAACGCTTGACGCGCGATGAATCGTCAGAAACCTCCACGTAGCCACATACGGTGCATCAACTGAGGCGAGTAGCCGGGGGGTGAGATTCCCCCCGGCTACTCGCCCAACAGCCACACCAGCCCATGAGCGACACGAGCGCCGCTGAGAACTCGACGCCTACTGAGCTCAGCTGGTACTCGCGCCGAAAGCCCGCCTTGCCATCGTGGATGGCCCGATGCTCTTGGACCGACTCGCACTCTCACGGGTCGCAGGCGTCGAGGCACTCGGGCAACTCGAGGTCGACGCCACAACCCCTACACCCCCTCTCACGGCGTCGCACCTACTCGGTGGCCAGCCAAATGAGCGCCCGCCGGGTCGCCCGGGCCGAGGCCCGGTGTCGTCTCAGCACCTCGGCCTGGAGCGTCACGCGAGCTTCACGCCGGGCCATGGACCGGCTGCACGGTCGTAAGGGCGCGGCAGTCCACGAGGCCGAGGTCTGTGATCGCGTAGTCCGGGATCGAGGTGATCTCGAGGAACATCAGGTAGCCGAATGCCGAGGGGAGCCGGCAACCGAGCTTGGCTGCAGCAGCATCGAGCCGCTCCTCGGCAGCGGCCATCTCGTGCGCGTCGAGATCGGCGACGATGCCGCCGACGGGTAATGCCAGCTCCGCGACCACTGCCCCACCATCGACGACGACGAGGCCCCCACCAAGGAAGATCACGCGGTTGACGGCGACAGCCATGTCGTGCGCGTTCGTCCCGACACACACGATGTTGTTGTCGTCGGGTGCCGCGCTCGTCGCGAGCGCCCCGGAAGACAGACCGAACCCACGGATCACCGCGACAGCCGCGGGCCGGTTCTTTCCGTAGCGCTCGACGACGGCCACATAGAGGGCGTCCTGGGCCGGGTCGGGCTGTACGACACCGTCGACCACCGGCAGCTCGACATCGTGCCGGCGCCGGATGAAAGGGACGCCAGGATCCATCTCGATCGCAAGCACCCGCACAGGGGAGGACAGTGTGGTCCTGAGCTCGATCTCGCCGGCTCGAACAGGGGCGCGCCTCATGGTCTCGAGCAACGCCGGGTGGCGGACGGGCGCGCGGGGCGGGCGAAGCGACCGGTGAGCTTTGGCTGCGACCCGGCCCTTTGCGACGACCACCTCGACATTGAAGCTCTTTGGATGGTCGATGACGAGCACATCGGCCGCTCGGCCGGGGGAGAGCGAACCGACGAGGTGGTCGATGCGGTACATCTGCGCGCAGTTGATCGTCGCCATCTGGATCGCCGTGATCGGCGCGACGCCGGCGGCGACAGCCATGCGCACCAACCTGTCGAGGTGCCCACCGCCGAGGATGCTCGTCGCCGTGACGTCGTCAGTGCAAAACCCGACCCGTCCCGGGTTGGCGCCGAGCCTTGTCACGACCTGAATGTTGTCTTCGAGGAAGTGGGCGACGGCCGACTCGCGGATCATCACGTACAGACCGGCGCGCATCTTCTCGAGCAGCTCGGCGGCGTCATAGCTCTCGTGGTCGAGCCGCACTCCCGCAGCTGCCAGCATGGCGAGCCTCGCACCACCGGCCATCGGGTTCGAGCCGAAGACCGGCAGGCGGTTCGCAGCCGCCAGCTCCAGCACCTTGAGCACATCGGGGTCGCGGTTCGTGATGAACTCGGTCACGGTCTCCCACACCCCCCAGCACTCGGGCCACTGCTGAACGACCTCGTGCACGTCCGGGCCGAGCCTGAACCCCACGTTCGACTCCGGCACCGTGTAGGGGACCTTGAACGGTGCCGCCCAGAACACCTTGAGGGGCGTATCGCCTGCCTCCAAAAGGGCGTCTCGCACCCCGTCGAGCCCGGCCACGACGTAGGTCTGATCGAGGCCCGAGACCACGCTCGTCGTGCCGTAGGGAACGACAGCATCAGCAAACATCGTGACCGACAACTTGCTGCACTCAAGGTGAAGGTGGCCGTCGATGAGTCCGGGTGCCAGGAACCGGCCACTTACGTCGAGGGTCTCGGTGGCGGGCCCGACATAGGAGTCAATGTTGCCGACGGCGGCGATCCACTCGCCGGCTATCGCCACGTCGGCTGGATAGACCTCCCCGGTCGACACGTTGACGAGCTGGCCGCCGACAAGCACGAGGTCCGCTTTGCGGACACCTTCTGCAGCGTCCAACCGCTCGCGCAGGTCCATGACGACTCCCTTCTGGCGAATCGCTCGAAGCGAACCGAGTCTCGTCGGTGGCCCGGAGGCGACACCGAGCCTGCTCGTCGGTACGGCGAAACCCGTCGAGCTGACTCTAGCGCCAGTCGGCGAACAGCCAGCCAGCGCTCGGCGACCACCTACATAATCGACGTCGTCGATGGCTTGCGCGTCTCGGGTGTGGGGAGCCGGGGTCCGACCAAGTACGAGCTCGGAGCCCGGAGAGCGGCCGGCAGGTTCACGCGCGATGAGGCGACAGCCTTCATCGACCGACTACAGGACGTGGAACTCGACAGGAGCGCTCCGGGCGCTGCCGGAACGCCAAGGCAGTCCGCCGCCGCGCAGCTATTGCGCCACATGCCTGCCGAGCAGCTTGCCGCCGAGCTGAAGCGTCGCGGCTGGACA
>JAJYGM010000418.1 GCA_021785095.1 Actinomycetes bacterium | reverse complement strand
CGGCTCAGCCGTTGATCGGCCCGCTCGTCGAGCCGAGGCCGGCGGCCGTCCTCCCCGAGCGGTGCGCCAGGATCTCCGCAGCGATCGCGACCGCTGTCTCCTCGGGCGTGCGCGCACCGAGATCGAGCCCGACGGGGCCGTGGATGCGGTCGAGTGCGTCGTCGCCGACACCGTCCGCCGTCAGTTGCTCACGGCGGCGCGCCTGGGTGTGACGCGATCCGAGCGCGCCCACGTAGCAGCGGCTCTGCAGCGCCGCAGCGAGCGCGGGCACGTCCACCGCCGGATCGTGCGACAGCACGACGACCGCGTCGGCCGGTCCGAGGCTCTGCACGACAGCAGCCTCGTCCTCGCCGAAACCAGCTCGGACCGCCACCTCCCACCCGAGCAACGCGCCCTGGGCCGCGAGCGCGTCTGCGACGGTCGCCTCTCCGACGACGACGAGCCTCGTGGTCGGCACGTAGACCTCGACGACGAGCGTGCGGTCGCCGACCGTGTGCAACTCGGCCGTCTCCCGCCCGCCGCGCAACGCTGTTCGAGCCGCAGCCTCACCGGCCTCGTCGAGCGCGTCGTCGCCGAGAGTGCCGTGGCGCGCGAGGAGGCGGGTTGACGGGTCCTCGGTCAGAGCGAGGGATCGCGTGGCGATGCCATGGTCCGTGCTGTCTGCGTCTCCGGGAGCACGGCCGGCGGCGTCGGCGGGAACCTCGCCCGTAGGCAGGCTGACGACCGCCACCGGGCGGCCGTCGACGACCGCCTTCCAGGCTGCATCGGGGACGCTGCCAACCGGGCTCACGAGCAGCGTGGCGACCCCACCGCAGGCGAGGCCGGCGGCGACGGCGTCCGTGTCGCCGACCGCAATCTCGAAGAGTCCCCTCGCGCCGCCGGACAGCCGGTCGTCCGCAAGGCCGCCGAGCAGGCTCCCGCTGACCGCCCCGTCGGCACCAACCAGGGCGGCCTCGCTCGCACGTCGGCTGCCGAAGCCGCGGAACGCGACGACCCGGGCGAAGGCCGTCCCGGCCGGAGCAGAGCCGAGCGCAGCTTCGGCGACGTCGCGCACGTCAGGCATGCCGCGCCATCCCCCGACCGTCGGGCTTCGCCTCGTACAGCGCACGGTCCGCTGCCGCGTGGGCCTCCCCGGCAAGTCCGTCCGCCGTGTCGGCGACCGCGAGCCCGGTGCTCACACTGATCCCGCCGTCACTCAGTCCACCTCTTCGATAGCGTACTCGGGGCAATTCGCGATCGCGAGAAGAGCTCGTTCCTCGAGCTCGGGCGGCACCGTCCCGTCGCCGACGACGCTCGACGTCCCGTAGTCGTCGATGTCGAACAACTCCGGCGCGAGGCCGTAGCAGCGGGCATGGCCCTGGCACTTGTCCTGGTCGACCCGGATCTTCACGGGAACACCACCGGCAGCTGCCGTGGTCCGCGGACCTGACCGCCTGCCCAGGTGACCTCGGCGTCCTCGGCGAGGCGGAAGTCCGGAATGGCGGAAAGCCACTCCTCGAGGGCGACGCGGAGCTCCATCCGAGCGAGGTTCGACCCGGCGCAGCGATGGATCCCCGATCCGAACGCGACGTGGCGGTTGTGCATCCGGTCGATCACGACGGTGTCGGCGTTCTCGAACACCTCCGGGTCCCGGTTCGCGGCAGGGAAGTTCATGAGCACGCGATCGCCGGACTTCATCGGGCAACCTGCGAACTCGACGTCCTTGGTGACGATGCGTGCCATCGTGACGGGCGAGTACGCGCGGAGGAGCTCCTCGATCGCGAGAGGCCAGACCTCGGTGTCCTCGATCAGCCGGCGCCGGTCGTCGGGGTGCGTGGCGAGGTGCCAGAGCGACGATCCGATCGCGCTCCAGGTGGTGTCGATGCCGGCGATGAGCACGAGTGCGGCGGCGCCCATGACGATGCTCTCCTCGAGCGGCTTGCCGTCCATCTCGACCTGGAGCAGCTCGCTGATGAGGTCGTCGCCGGGCTCCTCCTTGCGGCGGCCGACCTCGGCGACGAAGTAGTTGACGAGGCTCTCCATGCCGTGGATGCGCCGCTCGGCGTCGTCGGCGAATTCGAGCACGTCCCGCACCCATTCGGTGAACGTGTCCGACAGGTCCTCCGGGACCCCGAGGATGTGGGCGATGACCCGCACCGGGATCTGCTGGGCGTACCCGGCGGCGGCGTCGGCTCGTCCGGCGTCTGCGAACCCGGCGATCAGCCTCCGGCACAGGTTCCGCGTCAGCTCCTCGTACCCGGCGACGCGGCGGTGCGAGAACCAGGGGAGGAGGAGCCTGCGCGTCCAGGTGTGAAGCGGCGGGTCGGACGAGATCGGCGGCAGGCCGTAGGGGAGCACG
Organism: Actinomycetes bacterium; assembly: GCA_021785095.1. The sequence continues at coordinate 8,492 of JAJYGM010000418.1, read as the reverse complement.
GGCTCGTCCGGCTCCTCGCCCTCGAAGGGGATGACGGCGACCTCGAGCGAGCTGAAGTGCCCGATGTCGTGCGCGATCGCCGTGACGTCCTCGTAACGGGTCGGCAGCCAGTTCCGGCCGCGGCGGTCTGTCTGGGCGATCGGGCACTTCTGCCGCAGCTCGTCCCAGATCTCGAACGGACTCGAAACGTACTCCCGGTCGAGGACGTCGAAGTCCGTCGCCCAGCTGCTCACAGGTTGCGTCTGCGCCATGTCCTCCCCAGTCTCCGGCGATCCCCCTCGCGAGGGAGCAGCCTAGGACCTCGCGCCGTCACGGGCGTGACGAGGGCGAAGGCGCCGATGCCTCCGCAGCCGGTAGGCGACGGATTCCGGCGGAGCGACATCAGCCGTTGGTTACTGGCCCTCGGGGATCGCCTCCCACCACTGACACCACCACTCGTCACCGACCAGGATGCGCAGCTTGGGGTGCCAGCAGTACGAGATGTCCTTGTAGGGCTCGAGGAAGTAGCGGCAGTTCTCGCAGTGCTCCTCGCCCGACGGGCGACCCTTCAGGACCGCGTTCTCGGCGAGGTGACGCAACTCGATCGACAGCTTCTCGTCGATCTCCTTCGGCTCTGGCTCGGGGATGACGTAGTCGGACACGCCTGCAACCTAGCTGCGCACACTGCAGCGCACCCCCCCGTCCGCCGGCGGGCCGGCTCAGTCGGTGAACCAGAACAGCCGGAAGCGGTCGATCAGCTTCGGCGGCACGTGCGAGACCTCGAGCTCGACCCGGCGGTACAGCCACAGCAGCAGGTCGGAGGCGGAGCCGGTGATGGTCGGCACGCCCTCGTCGGCGCCGTGAGCGATCCGCAGCGCTCCTTCGGTGGCGGCGTCGCTGATCATCCACGCCGGGCCGGCGTTCGCGCACTGAAGGACGAGCCGGCCGTCGAGCCGGGGCGGCGCGGGTGATGCCGGGTCGTCCGCGGATGCCACCGAGAAGGTGAGGAACTCCTCGATGCTGTCCCTCGCCACCGGCTCCTCGATCACGAGCCTGCGCCCGGCAGCGTTGGACGCATCGAAGTGGTGGACGGCGGCCTCTTGGACCTGGTGGCGCGTGATGAAGGCGATGTCGTGCTGAGCGGGCGCCCACGTCCACACCGGCGTCGACTGGTCTGCCGCGCCGAGGACGTCGACGAGGCGGTGCGAGCCCGCCATGAATGCCTGCACCAACTCGTCCCGGGGCGGTGCCGCAGGGCGCCTCTCTTCCGATGGCGGCTCCTGCAGGCGTTCGGAGGCGATCGTCGCCCAGAACCAGTGCACGTTGATGAGGTGCTCGAGCAGGGCGGCGACGTCCCACTCGGGGCAGTGCTCGACGGGCGCGTCGAGGTTCCCTTCCGCCGCGGCCGCGATGCCTTCGGAATGAGCCGCGATCGTTGCCAGGGCATCGAAATCGAAGTCATGAGGCATCGGCTCAGCTCCTCGTCAGCGGCTTGTACTTGATCCGGTGGGGCTGGTCCGCCTCGAGGCCGAGGCGCTCGTGGCGGTTCGCCTCGTACTCGCTGAAGTTGCCCTCGAACCAGCGCACCTCGGAGTCTCCCTCAAAAGCGAGGACGTGCGTGCTGATGCGGTCAAGGAACCAGCGGTCGTGGCTGATCACGACGGCACAGCCCGGGAATGACAGGAGTGCCTCCTCGAGTGCTCGCAGCGTGTCGACGTCGAGGTCGTTCGTGGGCTCGTCGAGGAGGAGCACGTTTCCGCCGGACTTGAGCACCTTCGCCAGCTGGAGCCGGTTCCGCTCCCCGCCCGAGAGCTGCCCGACCTTCTTCTGCTGGTCGCTCCCCCGGAAGCCGAAGCTCGACACGTATGCCCGAGCATGCAGCTCCCGGCTCCCGACGACGATGCGATCGAGGCCTCCCGTGATCTCGTCGAACACTGTCGCTTCGGGATCGAGGGCGTCGCGCGACTGGTCCACGTAGGCCAGCACCACGCTGGCACCGATCTCGAGCGATCCGGAGTCGGGCTTGTCCTCGCCGACGATCATGCGGAACAGCGTCGTCTTGCCGGCGCCGTTCGGCCCGATGACGCCGATGATCCCGCCCGGAGGCAGGAGGAACGACAGACCGTCGATGAGCAGCTGATCACCGAAACCCTTCACGAGGCCGACCGCATCGACGACCCGGTCGCCGAGGCGCGGCCCGGGCGGGATCGAGATCTCGAGCTTGTCCGCCCGGCGCTCGGCCGCCTCGGCTTCGGCGACGAGGTCGTTGTAGGCGTTGATCCGGGCCTTGCCTTTCGCCTGGCGTGCCCGAGGTGACATCCGGATCCACTCGAGCTCCCGCTCGAGCGTCGCCTGGCGCGAGCGATCGGCCTTCTCTTCGGCAGCGAGGCGGCGCTGCTTCTGCTCGAGCCAGGAGCTGTAGTTGCCCTCCCACGGGATCCCGTGCCCGCGGTCGAGCTCGAGGATCCAGCCGGCGACGTTGTCGAGGAAGTAGCGGTCGTGTGTCACCGCGACGACGGTTCCGTGGTACTCCTGCAGCGTCCGCTCGAGCCAGGCGACCGACTCGGCGTCGAGATGGTTCGTCGGCTCGTCGAGGAGCAGCAGGTCAGGCCTCGAGAGCAGCAGGCGACAGAGGGCGACCCGCCGGCGTTCGCCCCCCGACAGCGTTGTCACCTCGGCGTCGCCTGGGGGCAGGCGGAGGGCGTCCATGGCGATGTCGAGCGTCCTGTCGAGGTCCCACGCCCCGGCCGCTTCGATCTTGTTCTGGAGCTCGGCCTGCTCCGCGAGCAGCTTGTCGAAGTCGGCATCGGGCCCGGCGAAGGCGGCGCAGACCTCGTTGAAGCGGTCGACGAGCGCCTTCGTCTCCGCGATCCCGTCGGAGACGTTCCCGAGGACGTCCTTCGCCGCATCGAGCTGCGGCTCTTGTGAGAGGTACCCGACGGAGAACCCGGGCGTCAGCCGGGCCTCGCCGGTGTAGCCGTCGTCGATGCCGGCCATGATCTTGAGGAGCGACGACTTCCCCGAGCCGTTGGCTCCGATGACGCCGATCTTCGCACCGGGGTAGAAGGAGAGGTTGATCCCCCGGAGCACCTCGCGGTCAGGTGGATGGAACCGCCGCAGGTCGCGCATCGTATAGATGAACTGCGCAGGCATGGACTCCAGTGTGCCGGTTGCGGCGTCAGCTCCGAGCGGCCCAGGCATCGAGGAGCTCGGCCTCGCGCTCCGGAGCGAGACCCACCGTGCCGGCGGTGCTGGTTGGCGACTCCACCTCGGCGCGGTGGAGGTCGCGCACGGTCTCCGCGAGAGGCCGGGGCGTAAACCCGGCGGCGAGCGCTCGACCGGGATCGAGGGCGCCGAGCTCACGATCCGGCTCCTCGCCGGCCCACATCGGCAGGTCACTCCAACCGGCGCCGTGATCGAGCAAGAACGCAGCGTCGACCCACACGAGCTCCGTGCCGCTCGGAGCCACCTCGGACACAACGAGATCGAGGAGCTCGCCGAAGGAGAAAGGCGGGGCGGGGTGGACGGCGTGGAAGGCACCGAGGACGCGTCCCTCGGCGAGGTGCACGAGGAACGCCCCGAGATCCCTCGCGTCGATCGCCTGGAACGGGTTCCCGGCCGGCCCGGGCGCGAGGATGCGGCCGCCCCGAGCGACTCTCTCGACCCAGTAGGTGAACCGGTAGCTGCTGTCGTACGGGCCGACGACGTACGTCGGCCGGACGATCGCCACCTGCCCTGCGCCGAAGGCCTCCAAGGCGGCCTCCTCGCAAGCAGCCTCCAGAGGGCCGTACGTCTCGTTCGTGATCTCCTCGGTGGCCGGATCGGGGAGGGAGTCGAGGGAGGCAAGGGGCATCGTCTCGTCCCGGACGCCCGCAGGAGGCGGCGAGGCGTAGGCCGACACGGAGGAGACGTGCACGTAGTGCCCGCCCCGGCCTCCGAGAGCCCCGGCGAGCATCCGCACCTGGCGCGGCACGTAGGCGCAGCAGTCGATGGTGGCGTCCCACTCGCCTTCGGCCAAGATCGAGAGGTCCTCGTTCCTGTCGGCGTGGAGGTGCTCGGCCTCGGGGAACAGCGCCGCGCCTGTCACGCCGCGGTGCAGCAGGGTGACGTCGTGCCCGGCCGCGAGAGCCGCCGCGGCCGCATGGCGCCCGACGAACCGGGTCCCCCCGATGAACAGCAACCTGCTCATGGCGAAGGGACGAAGTCGAGGAGCAACGTTCGCTCCGGGTTGTCGACGTTCGGATCGATCACCACGACACGCTGCCACGTTCCGAGGAGGAGCGCTCCGCCCCGGGCGGCCAGCTGACGCCCGAACAGGACGCCGCCTCGGGCTGGATCCTGTAGCGAGGTCACCCCACCCCGATGCACTTGGCGAAGGTCGCGGCGTCGATGTTGGCGCCACAGACCACCACTGCGACGCTCGAGCCCTGCAGGCGCTCCCGGAGTGGATGCAAGAGTGCGGCGAACGCGGCCGCACCGGCGGGCTCGGTCACGAGCTTGGCCGAGTAGAAGAGCATCGTCATCGCCTGGCGGATCTGGTCGTCCGTCACGAGCACGACGTCGTCCACGAACCGGCGGTTCAAGCCGAACGAGTACGGCTCGGCTCGCGGTGCGCCGAGCGAGTCGGCGATCGTCCGGACCGCGTCGATCGCCTGCGGCGTCCCGGCGTCGAAGCTCCGCCGCATGCTGTCCGCCCCTTCCGGTTCGACGGCGTAGACGGCGCAGTCAGGCAGGAGCTGCTTGACCGCACACGACAGCCCGGCGGACAGGCCGCCACCGCCGACTGCCACGACGACCGCCTCGAGCGGAGCCTCGGCCGCCGACACCTGTTCCACGAGCTCGAGACCGACCGACGCTGTGCCGAGCGCCGTCTTCGGCCCCTCGAAGGGGTGGACGAAGGTCCGTCCCTCGGTAGTGGCGATCTCGGCCGCGCGCTCGAAGGCGCGGTGCACGTCGCTGACGAGCTCGACGATGCCACCGAAGTCGCGGCAGAGCTGGATCCGGTAGGGGTTCGCGGTGTCCGGCATGACGACCTTCGCACTCGTGCCGAGGATGCGGGCGCAGTAGGCGAGCGAGATGGCGTGGTTGCCGGCGGAGACGCCCGTGACGCCTCTTGCCAGGGCACCCTTGTCGAGGTCCAGCATCACCGAGAGCGCGCCACGCGGCTTGAAGCTGCCTGTCCGCTGGAAGAGCTCCTCTTTCAGCCAGACCCGGGTGCCCGGTCCGACGGCGCCGGCGACGGCCTCGTCGACGAGCTCTCGCACCGGCGTCGTGACGACGAGGCCCTCGAGCCGGTCGCGGTTCGCGCGGATCTCCGCGATGGTCGGATGAGGCGCCCTGTCCACGGCGAGCAGTGTAGGGACGCGGGTTCAGCCGGCGGCGAGCGTCAGGACGAGCGGTCCGTCCTCGGTGATTGCGACGGTGTGCTCGGCGTGAGCCGCCAGGCCCCCGTCGATCGTGCGGAGCGCCCAGCCGTCCGGGTCGACCCGGTATTGGTCGAGGCCACCCAGCATGAACATCGGCTCGAGGGCGAGCACGAGGCCGGGCTGGAGCAGGATGCCCGTCCCGGGGAAGCCCGTGTTGGCGACACTCGGCGACTCGTGCATCTCCCGCCCGACCCCGTGGCCGCCGAAGTCCGGTGGGATGCCGTAGCCCGACCGCCGCCCGACCCTGCCGATGGCCGCCTCGATGTCCCCGAGATGGCGGCCGGGCTGCGCCGCCGCGATGCCCGCCTCGAGGGCCGCGACCGTTCGCTCGATGAGCCGCCTCGCCGCCCCGTGCTCGGTACCGACGACGTAGCTGATCGCCGAGTCGGCGCAGTAGCCGTCGACATGGGCGGCGCAGTCGATGCTCACGAGATCACCGTCGCGCAGGCGGTAGTCGTTCGGGATGCCATGGACGATGACGTCGTTCACGGACGTGCAGATCGTCGCGGGGTACGCCGTCGGGGCAAAACGCGGCCGGTACCCGAGGAACGTCGCCCTCCCCCCGGCGCCCGTGATGACCTCGTGGGCGAGCGAATCGAGCTCGAGGAGCGACACGCCGATGCCGGAAGCGTCCCGGACGGCAGCCAGCGTCTTCGCGACCAGGCGGCCCGCCTGGCGCATCAGATCGATCTCGGCCGGCGTCTTCAGCTGCTCCACCCCGTAAGCATGCCCGGCAGAAGTGACTTTCGCCCCTACGGTTGGATCCGGGTGCGGATCACCGTGAAACTGGGACGAGAAGATCCGCGCGCGAACGAGGTGAGGACGATGAGAGAGATGGCAGGACCGGTCATGGAGCCGATCGCGGTCGACGAGCACCTCCTCCGACCGGTGATGGCGCGGGCAGCCGCCGAGCCGGAGCGGGCGATGGCGGCGTATCGGGAGGGCGATCGTTTCGTGGACGTGACGGTGCGGGAGTTCTACGAACGTCTCCGGGCGGTCGCGAAGGGTCTCATCGCGAGCGGTGTCGAACCAGGCGACCGGGTGGCGCTGATGTCGGCGACGCGCCTCGAGTGGGTCCTCCTCGACTACGCCATCCTCGCCGCCGGCGGTGTGACGGTCCCGATCTACGAGACGTCCTCGGCCGAGCAGGTCGAGTGGGTCGTCGGAGACAGCGGAGCCGTGATGTTCGTGGCCGAGACGCCGGCGATGCACAAGATGTACGGGTCGGTGGAAGACAGGGTGCCGGGGTGCCGTGAGGCCCTCGTCATCGAGGACGGGGCGCTCGACCGGCTGGCCGATCGGGGAGCGTCCGTGCCCGAAGCCGCGCTCGACGAGCGCATCGCTGGGATCACGACCGACCGCCTGGCGACGATCATCTACACCTCGGGGACGACAGGGCGCCCGAAGGGGTGCTCGCTCACGCACGGCAATCTCCGTGCCAACGTCTGGCAGAACCTGGATGCGGTCCGCAGCATGCTGCAACCGGACGAGGTCAGCCTGCTCTTCCTGCCGCTCGCCCACAGCCTCGCGAAGATCATCCTGCTCGTCGGGGTCGAGTGGGGGGTGAAAGGCGTCTTCAGCACGGGCATGGCCCATCTGCAGGAGGAGATGGGGATGGCACGGCCCACGATGGTCGTGGCCGTCCCACGGGTCTTCGAGAAGGTCTTCAACGGCGCCGAGCAGAAGGCTGCGTCCGAGGGGCATGCCTCCATCTTCGAGAAGGCTGCGGGTGTCGCGATCGAGTGGTCGCGGGCGCACGCGAACGGCGGGTTCCGCCCCGTCGTCGAGGCGGAGCACGCCGTCTTCGAACACCTCGTGTACCAGAAGGTGCACGAGGTCTTCGGGGGCAGGCTGCGGTTCTCCTTCAGCGGCGGCGGACCTCTCGGAGAGCGCCTCACCCACTTCTTCAACGGCAGCGGCGTGAAGGTGTTCGAGGGGTACGGGCTCACCGAGACGAGCCCGACGCTCACGCTGAACCGGTCGAGTGCCTGGAGGCCGGGCACGGTCGGGCAGCCCGTCGCCGGCACCACGATCCGGATAGCCGACGACGGCGAGGTCCTCGCGAAGGGGCCGCAGGTGTTCCAGGGCTACTGGAACAACTCGGTCGCGACGGCGGAGACCTTCGACGAGGACGGCTGGTTCAAGACCGGCGACGTCGGGGAGTTGGACGACGAGGGCTACCTGCGGATCACGGGCCGAAAGAAGGAGCTCATCGTCACGGCCGCCGGCAAGAACGTCGCACCGGCTCCGCTCGAGGACCGGATCAGGGCGCACCCGCTCATCAGCCAGGCCGTCGTGGTCGGAGACAACCGGCCCTTCGTCGCGGCCATGGTCACGATCGACGAGGAGGCGTTCGCCGAGTGGGCCGCTGCCCACGGGCATCCCGCCGAGACCGTTGCCGAGGGGGCCGAGGACCCCGCGCTGCACGAGGCCGTTCAGAAAGCCATCGACGACGCCAACTCGTCGGTGTCGCGGGCGGAGTCGATCCGCAAATTCGCGATCCTGCCCCGGGACCTCTCGGTGGAGGACGGCGAGCTGACGCCGACCCTGAAGGTCCGCCGGGCCATCGTCGAGAAGTCGTTCTCTTCGGTGGTCGACGAGCTGTACGAGCACTGAGGCTCGCCCGTGTGCGAGCTCGAGTCGTGGGAGGCCTGCGAGGTCTGCGGCGGCATCCTGCTCCGGGCAGGCTTCAGCGGAGTGGCGCGCAAGGTGTGCGTCCGCTGCGGGCGCTGCATCGAGGCGGGAGGGCCTGCGGTTCTGGAGGTGGACTCCCTGGCGTGCCCCGGGTGCGGGCGCAGGCCGATCTGCGAATCGCGCCCGACGGCGCTCGTCGACGACCTGACCTCGTTCCATGAGCTCGAAGACGGCACGCGCGTGCTCGTCAGGCCGCTCTTGTACTCGGACCGCTTCGATCTCGCGGAGGGTTACGAGAAGCTGTCGAGCGAGTCGCAGCGGCTGCGCTTCTTCTCGGCTCCTCCCGAGCTCTCCGAGAGCGACCTCGAGCACCTGACGGTTCTCGACTACCGGGACAACTTCGCCTTGGCGGCGTTCGACCTCGACGCGGCAGTCCGGCCGGGCATCGCGGTC
>JAJYGM010000029.1 GCA_021785095.1 Actinomycetes bacterium | reverse complement strand
GTCGTCAGGCACATCCTCCAGCCTGCCATCCTCAGTGGCGAACCTCACCTTCAACAGGATCCGTGCCGGCCACCTGGTGATCGCCGGCACCGCCTTCCTCCTCGGCGCGGCCCTCAGCTTCTGGAGCATCTGACGAGCCGAGCACGCAGCCGTCCACCCCGGCGTTTCGGCTTCCGATCACTGCTCTCGTCGCCCCTTGCTGTGGAGCGATCCTGCGACTGGTCACGCACCAGCCAGATCTATCGATTATTGATATAGTTCGCGAGTGGCACCCATGTCCCGAGGCCAAGCTCTCGATGTTGAGCGCCTGGCGACGGTGATCGAGGACTTCAACTCGGTCTTCATCCGGCTTGCGTCGGTGCAGAGGTTGAGCTTCTCGACCCTGTCGGTGCTCCACAGCCTCTCGCGAGGTGGGCCGATGCGACTCACCGACCTGTTGGCGACCGAGCAGATCAAGCAGCCGGCACTGACCAGCCTCGTCGCGAAGCTGGAAGCGCAGGGGCTGGTGTCACGCAAGCCTGACCCGAGCGATGGCCGAGCAGTGCTGCTCTCGCTGACCTCAGCAGGCGAGATCGTCGTCAGCTCCCGCCACGCCGAACGAGTGGCGATGCTGGCGCAGCTGACCGACAGGCTGGACGACCGGGACCGGGCCGTGCTCGCGGACACCCAGGAGGTGTTGTCTCGGCTGGTCGTCCTCGCCCACGACGCATCGGCTGAGCCGAGATCGAGCGGTTCCCAAGTGCCGAGGAGAACGGCGTGACCCGATTCACCCTGGAACCCACGCCGATCCACGTGCCCGACGACAGCCTCGACGACCTGCGCGCCCGTCTCAGGCTGACTCGTCCGCCGCTGGACGAGGGGAACGAGGACTGGTCCTACGGCGTCCCGGCGAGCTATCTCCATGAGCTCGTGGCCTACTGGCGGGACGGCTACGACTGGCGACAAGCGGAGGCCGCTATCAACGCCTACGAGCACTACCAGGTGAGCGTTACCGGCGTCCCGGTGCACTTCATGCACAAGCCCGGCCGCGGCGCCAGCCCGATCCCGTTGATCCTCACCCACGGCTGGCCGTGGACGTTCTGGCACTGGTCGAAGGTGATCGATCCGCTCGCGGAGCCGGCCGCGTTCGGCGGCGACCCCGCCGACGCGTTCGACGTCATCGTGCCGTCCCTGCCCGGCTTCGGCTTCCCCGGGCCGCTCACCGGCTTCCCGGACGTCAACTTCTGGAAGGTCGCCGACCTCTGGCACACCCTCATGACGAAGACCCTGGGATACGAGAAGTACGCGGCCGGGGGCTGCGACATCGGCGGGATCGTCTCCAGCCAGCTCGGCCACAAGTACGCCGACGAGCTGTACGGCATCCACATCGGCTCCGGGCTGCCGCTCGACTTCTTCAACGGCCCGCGCGCCTGGGACTTCGCCCGGAGCCGGCCCCTCACCGACGACCAGCCCGCCGACGTCCGCGCCCGCATCATCGAGCTCGACCACCGCTCGGCATCCCACCTCGCCGTGCACATGCTCGACGGCGCCACCCTGGCCCACGCCCTCAGCGACTCACCCGCCGGCCTGCTCGCCTGGCTGCTGGAGCGCTGGAACGCCTGGAGCGACAACGGCGGCGACGTCGAGTCCGTCTTCACCAAGGACGACCTGTGCACCCACGCCACCATCTACTGGGTAAACAACTCCATCGCCACCTCCATGCGCTACTACGCCAACGCCAACCGCTACCCCTGGGCCCCCGCCCACGACCGCACCCCGGCCGTGCAGGCCCCCGTCGGCCTCACCTTCGTCACCTACGAGAACCCGCCCGGCATCCACACCGCCGACGAGCGCGTCCGCGCGTTCAAGGCCGGCCCGCAGGCCGATTGGTTCAACCACGTCAACGTCAACGCCCACGACCACGGCGGCCACTTCATCCCCTGGGAGAACCCCGACGCCTGGGTCAGCGACCTGCGCCGCACCTTCCACGACCGCAGGCCCTGAACCGCCCTGCGGACCCTCATCCGGCGATAGGCCAGACGGACGTTGGCTGGCGTCGGCAGGGGTGCAACCCGGCAGATCCGCAGTTTCGATCGAGCTGCGGTGATGCGATGCACGCAAAGACCGTCCCATAGCGCACGTCGGAACCGTGCCCGACACCACCACCATCGTCGGCACGCCTCGCCGCTGACCCCGCCCATCATCATCTCCGCCGAGATCGAGCTCACAACTCGCGACCGGCGTCTCGATTGGTGAGGTGGGCCACCGGTTCGGTTAGTTACTTCGCCCGGAAAAAGTGGCTCTGACGAGCGGAGATGACGGCCCGAGCGCCCCGTGGACGGCCCGATGCCGCCCGATCTCCCGCCTTTTCGGCCTCACTTCCCACCTCGGACCCCTCCACGTTCGGGCGGGGCCGCGGCGGGTGAGACCAAGCGACGGGAGCTCAGCTGCGGCGTTGCTTGGCCAAGGGTCTGTTGTGGGGTGGTCCGGTCCCCTCTGGCCGCTCCCGTCGTTCTCTGGCGGCCTCCCGTGTCGCCGCTCGTCTCGTCTGGAGGGCGGCCACCTTCGTCGCTGTGTGGGCGAGCACTCCCCAGCCGCACCAGGTGGCTGCCCCGGCGGTGCCGTCGAGGAGGGTCCGCTCGAGTCCCCAGGCGTGCTTCAGGTGCGAGATGCGCCCCTCGGAGCCGGTGCGCCACTTCACGAGGCGGCGGAAGGACCGGCCCGACTCGATGACCTGGCGCTGGGCGCTCTTGCGGCCCTTGTGAGGGATGACGACCTTCGCTGCGCCGACGGCCTCGAGAGCGGCCTCGACGCCGGGGACCGAGTAGCCCCGGTCTGCGCTGACTGCCTTTGGCGCGCGTCCGAGCAGCGCCTTTATGCGCGCGATCGCCGGGACGATCAAGGTGGCGTCGTTCGGGTTGCCTTGGAACACCGCAAGGTCGAGCACGAGGCCGTCGGCGTTGTCGGCGACCTGGGCCTTGTAGCCGAACTCGACCGGCTTGCCGAGACGGCCCTTCGCGATGGGCCGGGCGTCGGGGTCGTGCAACGACACGATCCGGGTCGAGCCGTCTGGCATGTCGCCGCCGATGCGGCTTCTCGCCTGGGCGACGACCTTCTCGAGCAGCCCGGCAACGGCCTCGATGTCGGCGAGGAGGGAGGACGCCTTGCCCGACGCGTCAGCCCCGGCACGGGCGAGCGAGCGAGTGGCGCTGCGGGCGACAGATCGCGCCTCTGCGATCGTGACCTCGGCGAGATCGGCGAGCTCTGAGGTGATGGCGAGCACCTCGGCCTTTGCCTCGTCGCTTCGCCGGCGGAGCCACGCCCCGATGTCGTGGGCGCGGCGGCGGACAGACCGCGTCCGGTTGCGAAACGGCGTCCGACGAGCGAGGCCCAGCTGCTTCAGGCGCTCCACGTTGCCTGCGAGCTTCGCCACGCCGCGGGCGAGCAGGCCCGAGTCGGTCGGATAGGCGACGTTCGCGGCGACGACGGTCGTGTCGATCCGCACCTTGTCGAGCTTGACGAGGTGCTCGCCGGCCGCCTTCTTGAGCAGCGCCTCGTTCAGCTTTGCGACGAGATCCTCCCCGCAGCGCCTCGTGATCTTCATGAGCGTGGAGGGATCGGGAACCCGGTCGTAGGGGCCGATCCGGCAAAAGCGCCGCCAGGCGAGCGAGTCGGCCACCTCGCCACAGAGGGTCTCGAAGCCGAGGCGGTAGCGGAAGCGCAGGTGCATGAGCCGCAGGTAGGTCTCGATCGGGATCGAGGGCCGGCCGAAGAGCAGCGAGAAGTGCGCCACGAACGGCTCGAAGAAGACCGGGTCGTCGAGCAGCTCGTCGACCGCCTGAAGCCCCGGTGGCAGGCGACGGAACTCCTCAGGAAGCAGGGACTCCCAGAGGGCCTGCTGGCCATCTACCTTGGTGCGCAGCACGGTGGCTCCAATCCCTTTTGCAATGGGCGGTTGGAGCCATCGTGTCAACATTCGGCGCAGATCGCGAGCACCCTCCAGACCACGAAGTCCTGGTCAGAGGCTATTTCTCGAAGTCGTTTTTCCGGGGGAAGTAGTTAGCGGCGGTAGATCGGCCGGGCTCCGTCCCGCCGGTCTCCCGGTCAGGTGCATGTTCCGGCTCGTCTTGGTCGTCGCCTCCCCAGCAGCCTGTGCGTGCCGGAGACCCGGAACAGAGTCGTGAGCTGCACAAAGGCTCTCAGTCAGGACGCCTCTCGCACCAGCGGTAGGTGGTCCTCAGGCTCGGTACTGCCGGTGGCAAGAGCACGACCGGTCAACGTGGTGCGCCACTCGCGAGCAAGGCCATCTGTCCTGGTCACCGCGGCAATCGAATATTCGGCACCCACGTGTGTCCTGAAAGGAAAGTGATGACGATGTAGAAGATCGCCAGCACCAACCGTGCTGTGCCAGTGATGGAGGTAGGCCCTTCGGGTTCGCCGCGCAGGCGGAGATCCCAAACCACCGCAGTGTCAGGCCGGTCAAGAGCCGGGGTGGGAAGCGACTGCGGAGAAGGCCCGCAATCAGCGGGTCAGGTAAGCGACGAGAAGACGAACGTGTGTGAACCACTGCTGACGCATCGTAAGAAATCGCAATGGCATCGAAACCGGGACCTGTGGGTGGTCCCGGGACAAAGGCGCGCCCTTCAGGGCGAGCCGTCAGCCAGGGAGCAGCCTGCTCGTGGCCCTGGCGGTGCCCGGTGTATAGGTGGCGTGAGCTCGTCGCAGGCGCTGGCATGGAACAGGAGAACCTGTCGCCCCGATACCGACGGCCAGTCGAAATGGGTGAGGTCTGCCCCCTGGTCGCAAGAGGAAGACCCGCAAGCGGCGAACACCGCGAGCGGCAGAGTACCGATGCGGGGCACAGGGACGGACCGGCTCGTAGTAGCGATGAAGGCCCTGTAATGGGGCCCGAGCCAAGGGGCCGGGCAGTCCAAGGTCACCCGACGGCCAACCCTTCGGGGGAGGAGCCGGGGGAGGGACCGAAGCGCAAGGTGAAGTCCTTTGAGATTCGAAAGCGCCTCGTCTACGAGGCGTGGCAACGGGTCCAAGCGAACGGCGGTGCGCCGGGCGTGGACGCCGTGAGCATCGAGCGGTTCGAAGCCGACGAGGTGGACAACCTCTACAAGCTGTGGAACCGCATGTCATCGGGGAGCTATTTCCCCGGACCGGTGCGAGCGGTGGAGATACCGAAGGATCATGGGAAAGGGGTCCGGGTGCTCGGGGTGCCCAACACGGCAGACCGAGTGGCCCAGACCGCAGCAGCGATGCTGCTGGAAGAGGAGCTGGAGCCGATCTTCCACCCCGACAGCTATGGCTACCGTCCTGGGCGCAGCGCCCATGATGCTCTCGCCAAGACTCGTCAGCGTTGTTGGACGAAGGACTGGGTGCTCGATCTCGACGTCCGGGCCTTCTTCGACAGCGTTCCCCACGATCTGTTGTTGAAAGCGGTCGCTCACCACACCGACGAGGCCTGGGTCCTGCTCTACATCGAACGGTGGCTGAAAGCCCCCATGCAGATGCCAGACGGGACCCTCGTGGCACGGGAGAAGGGAACCCCCCAGGGCTCTCCGATCTCGCCGCTGCTCGCCAACCTCTTCATGCACTATGCGTTCGATCGCTGGATGGACCGGGAGTACCCCGGTTCGCCCTTCGAGCGCTATGCGGATGACGTCGTTGTCCACTGCGACACCGAGGCAAAGGCGCTCGCTCTGCGAGCCGCACTTGCCGAGCGGCTCGGGTCTTTGGGCCTCGAGCTGCACCCCGACAAGACGAAGATCGTGTACTGCAAAGACGCGAAGCGCCGGGGAAGCTCCGAGCACACGTGCTTCGACTTCCTCGGCTACACCTTTCGGGCTCGCCTGGCCAAGGGTCGGTATGGGTTCTTCGTGAGCTTCCTGCCGGCCATCAGCGCCGTGGCAAGAAAGGCGAAGGGCCGCCAGATCAGAGCCTGGCACCTCAACCGCCGCAGTGGAACGGACCTATCCGGCCTCGCCCAGGAGATCAATCCCCAGGTGCGAGGTTGGATCAACTACTACGGAGCCTTCTACCGCTCCGAGTTGTACGCCATCGCGGCGCGCATCGACGAACACCTCGTCCGATGGGCAATGCAGAAGTTCAAACGACTCCGAGGACGTCCCAATCGGGCATGGCGCTGGCTGGACGCAGCACGGCTGCGACAGCCGACGCTCTTTGCCCATTGGCATCTCCTCGCCTCACCGAAACGCCGGACTGTGGGAGCCGTATGACGGGAGACCGTCACGTACGGTTCTGCGAGAGCGGGAGGGGGAGGTTCCCTCCCGCTACTCACCAGGTTGCCAGAGGAAAGAATCTTGGACACGACACGCCATCTAGCTCGTTGGTCTCTGCCTGGCGCACACCGAGAGTTGCGAAGCCACACCGAGCGGAACGATGTCGAACGCGGGCTCAGCGAATGGCGCTGCTTCGATCGTCCCAACGCTCCCGCGCCGTCTCGACCGCCTGCCAGCTGGTCTCCGCCCACTGCGCGAACACCGCGAGCGGCTGGTCCAGGGACCGGCCGAGGTCGGTCAGCTCGTAGAGCGTGGCGGTCTCAACCCGTTCTCCGTCGAGGTGGCGGGAAATGAGCCCGTCGCGCTCCGCGCGGCGAAGCGTCTCGGTCAGCACCTTGTACGAGATGCCGTCCAGGGCTTCGTGAAGCTGTTGGTAGCGACGGCCGCCGCCGATGAGCTCGGCAAGCAGCTGGAGCGTCCAGCGACCTGCCAGCAGGCGGACAAGCAGGTCGGCTCGCCCATGCTGGTGTGTCAGCGCGCCGTGCGCTGGCACACACCCATCGGAGCTACGAGGCATCGGTGCTCGTCGTCTTCGACCCCGGTGGATCCGGCTCTTGCCTCTCGTCGCGTTCCTCCGCTCGCCTCGAGATGGCACGCACGTCGGTCAAGATCGGCCAAGAGCACCGGCCCGCTGCGCACGCGCGGTCGCCCTCGGGAAGAGGGCACACCTCTGGCTGGGCGAGACCGATGGGTGCCTCGAGCAGCCGCGGGGCGCAGGGCGAAGGTGATGCTTCAGCGGTCATCGGCTGTCGAGGGCGGATGTTTGGGATCCCGAGTTTCGAGCAGCATCTGGGTGCAGCGGAACACGGCGATCTGCCGGCTTTCGGCGTGATCGTCGGGGGCGGTGACGGTGGCGTCCCACACCTGGGTGGTGCCGCCTTGGGGGACAGGGGTGGCGACGACGTGCAGCTGTTGGCCGACTGTGGCGGTGGCGAGATGGTTGGTCTTGAGCTCGATGGTCGTGAAGCCACTCTTTCCTTTGGGCAGCGACGCGAGGCAGCCGTAGCCACAGGCGGTGTCAGCCAGGGTGACGGCGGTGCCGGCATGGAGGTAGCCGTTCGGAGCCAGATGGGCTGCCCGGACGACGAGGACGGCCTCGACCCGTCGAGGGGTGAGGTGGGTAAGAGCAGCCACAGGCGGTCGGCCGCCCGCCTGGCTGACCCCCCCTGGCGCCCGAGACGACGGGCCAGGGGGCTGGGCGGCTCATCGATGCGTACCGGATGTGCGCCTGGGCTGGGCGGATAGGTTGTCGGTACCCACGAAGTGCCGCGAGCCTCTTGGCTCATGGCGCTCACGCTTCGGCTGGTCGCTCAATGGGCTCGACCACTACAGGCTCGGTCGCAGGAGCGGTCGTGGGTTCGGTCCGTTTGAGGCCAACGAGGGCGGTCAGTCCGCCGAAGGCGGCGATGCCGCCAGCAATTTGGAGGGCGAACTGGTAGCCGGACCGCAGAGCGTGGGCGATGGTCGAAGGGTGTGCCACAGCGAGCGAGGCAGCGGTCTTGGTGGCAGCGACCGACAGCAGCGCGGCGACAGCGATAGCCGCTCCGAGCTGGAACGCGGTCTGGCGGAGCGCGGCGGCGATGCCTTGTTCGTGGGCGGCGACACCGGAGGAGACGGCCACCGTGGTGCCAACGGCGGCGGTGGTGAAGCTGGCCCCGATGACGACCAGCCATGGCAGGAGGGGAAGGTAGTCACCTCCGCCTTGGAGCTGCGAAAGTCCGAGCACGGCCGCGGCGGCGGCCAGGAGCGAACCGCCGAGCACGACCCGGACTCCGATGCGGGTAATGAGCGGCCCCGCCAGCCGGGTGCCGGCGAAGAACCCGACGATGCCGGTGGGCAAGAACGCAAGTCCGGCGGCGAGGGGGCTGTATCCGTGAGCGCGCTGGAGGAACAGGGTGCAAAGCAGCACCACGGAACCATTGAGCGCCCCGGTGACGAACGCGACGCCATTGGTGCTGGCCATCCAACGGGATCCGAGGAGATCGAGGCGCAGGAGCGGGTCGCTGTGATGAGACTCGATGATGACGAACAGCCCGAGCAGGACGGCAGCTGCGATGAGGGGGACCACGAAGGTGGTTGATCCCCAGCCGTGTTCGGATCCCTGGGTTGGAGCCCAGACCGCGAGGCCCATGGAGGCAGTAACCAGCAGGGCGCCGAACGCATCACTGAGCTGGTGGGCTGCCCTGGGGCCATCTGGCGCCAGGGCGCGCCGGGCCAGGAGGGCACCGGCGACGCCGACGGGGACGTTGATCACGAAGATGGCCCGCCAACCGGCCAGGTCGGTGAGCACCCCGCCGAGGAGCTGTCCGACCACAAAGCCAAGCGCGGTGGCGGCCCCGAACATCCCGAGAGCCCGGTTGCGCTCGGCGCCTTCGGAGAAGGTAGTAGTCAGCAGCGACAAGGCGGCGGGGGCAACCACCGCAGCGCTCAGCCCCTCGGCGGCGCGAGCCACGATCAAGAACACCCCTGTCGTCGCCAAGGCGCACGCCAGCGACGTGGCAGAGAAGGCGACGAGACCTCCAACAAAGACTCTTAGCCGCCCTAGCCGGTCGGCCAGTCTTCCCCCCAGGAGTAGGGCACCGCCGAAGGTGGCGGCATAAGCGGTGACGACGCCTTCGACCCCGACGGCGGAGAGTCCCAGTGATCGCTGGATGGTCGGCAGGGCGACGTTGACGATCGACGCGTCGAGCACCACCATGAACTGGGCCGTGACCATCAGCCACAACGCCAGCCGCCGATTGGGAAGGTTCATCGTCAACTCCTGCTGCTGGTGTAGTCCGGCTTGGGCGGCTATGGCCGCCCGGCCCCCAGCGCCGCCAACGCCGCCTGGGCATCGGCGGGCCGGTACTCCTCGCCGTAGAGGGCGCCAGGCCGGCGGGGTGCCTCCATCGCGGCGGCGTCGGCCAAGCCACCCACATCGGCCGTCGCGAATCCGGCGTCGCTGATCAGGCGGGCCACGACCTCCTTGGCAGCGGCGTCGTCCCCGCACATGAACAGCACCACCCGCTCCGCAGCGGGCCGGCCGGCCTCGCTGGCCTGGAACCCGGCGGTCAAGGTGTTGAACGCCTTCACCAGGCGGGCGCCGGGCATGCGTTGTTGGTTGAACTCCGCCGCGGTCAACCCGTCGGGGATCGCCTCGACTCCGTCCCGGCTGAAGTGGTTGGTGGTGTCGATCACGATCTGCCCCGACAGGGATCCCGTCTCGGCCAGCACCGCGTCGATCTGCGGCCACGGCACCGACAGCAACGTCACCTCCCCGAAGGCGACCGCCTCCACCACCGTTCCCGCCTGGGCCCGCTCCCCCAGCTCGGCGGCCAGCGTTGCCAACCGGGCCGGGTTCCGGCTGTAGGAGACCAGCACGTCGTGGCCAGCCGACACCCACAGGCGGGCCGCGTTTGCGCCGATCCGTCCCGCCCCGATCACCCCGATACGCATCGAACCTCCTGACACATCGACATATTAGCTTGGCCACAAGCTAATATGTCGATGCGATGGAGGCTACGCGAGAGGGTCGGCAGATGCTGGTCCCTCTACTGGCCCTCGCCAAGGCGAACCTGACCCCGCCTGCGCGGAGGTCTGCGTCTCGAGCTACGACGTGGCCTCCGCGGCAGCGCCCCCCAGACGCCTCACCCGCTTCAGCGGCCGCCCCTACGGTCGCTGTTCGAAGCGATCCTGGCCCGGCTGGCTCCACCCCGCCGCTGCTCACCCTCGCGAACGGCGAGATGACCATGGCCTCCGCCGCCGTCGCTGGCCCCGTAGCCCCGGTCCGCCAACTCTCGCAGCCGGTGCCGCGGCAGGCCGCTTCCATCGACGAGCGTCTTGTCTCCTGCCCGCGACACCACCAGATGCGCCTCGATTCAGCACTGCCGAACGAGCTCCATGGCCCGTACCCGCTAAAGCGATCCTCTGCATCTCGCTGATCCCCACGAAAGGTCGCGGCTTGTCGATCACCGCCGGAGCTTCGTACTGGTGGTGTCTGTCGCCTCGCCGGAACCGTCGTTCGTCGGCCTCATCGCTCATCGCTTTGGCTCAAGCTATTCCGACGAGCCGTAGGATGCAGGGGTGAGTCCTAAGCCCAGACGGACCGAGCCGGAGCGCGGGGAGGGACCGAATGACTCAGTCGACCGCCTCCTCACCGGGTGGGGGAAGGCAAGGCCCGACCTCGACCTCTCGCCCGTGGCGGTCATGGCTCGCCTCGCCCGGCTGACCCGCACGATCGACGCCGAACTGGAAGCCACCTTTCACGAGTACGGCCTCAACGCCGCCGGCTTTACTACTCTGGTCACCCTCCGCCGCCTTGACCGACCCGACGGCGTATCGCAGCGGGAGTTGATGCGAGAGCTCAATCTCAGCTCCGGCACCGTCAGCGCCCGTGTCGATCACCTCGTCGAGCGAGGACTCGTGACCCGAGACGTGGACCCCTCTGACCGGCGCAACAGCCTCGTCGCTCTCACCCCAGAAGGGCTCGACCTCTTCGAGCGGGTCACCCCTGCTCACATCACCACCGAGAACCGGCTCCTTGCCGGCCTCGACTCCCAACAGCGCGACCACCTAGTCGAACTGCTTCGGACGCTGCTCGTCTCCCTCGAGGGCACCAGCCCCCACGCCACCTTCCCGC
>JAJYGM010000405.1 GCA_021785095.1 Actinomycetes bacterium | reverse complement strand
GCTCGGAGGACGTGACCGCTCGAGACGCACTGGTGGCACTGCCGGGGATCGGGAGATGGAGCGCCGAGTACACGCTGCTCCGCGGTCTCGGACGGCTAGAGGTCCTCCCCGGTGACGACATCGGTGCGCAGAACGGCCTCCGCCGGCACTTCGGCCTGGGTGCGGGGGGCGGTTACACGGACGTCGCCCGGCTGGCGCGGCGATGGTGGCCGTATGCCGGTCTCGTCTACCTCCACCTCCTCCTGGACCGCCTGGAAGCCGGAGGTCACCTCGGCCCCACCTCCGGGAGCCACGACGACACGACCGAGCGGGCGAGGCCCCCGGCGCCACGCCGCACGATCCGCCGGTCGTGAGTCGATGTCCAGTGTTTTTCTAGTGTTATTTAGATATACTAGAACGTAGTGACGCAGTCGGAGAGGAGGCGACATGGCACGGATCTCCCGAACTGCCTCCACAGCCTCCGGTAGCGACCGGATCTCCCCGTCCTCGGCGTCCCGGCGCAACAGCGGCCAGGAGGTGGAACGGATGGACGGACCTCCGACCTCGGTCGGATTGCGCCAACCGCCAGAGAACCGCCCGCACCTCAAGTCCGCGTGGGAGCCAGCAGTGTGCACCTGTGGCGAGCCGCACCACACCTTCGGCGGTCGGCCCGGGGGGATCGCCGTCGGACCGGACGGCGCGGTGTTCGTGTCGTCGCCGTCCTCCGGGCGCATCTGGCGCATCGACGCGCGGGACGTGAGCGGCGGTGTGGTCCTTCCGGGTGTGGCGCCGGTGGATGAACACGGGATGACGCCTCGATCGCCGGCAGGACTGGCGGTGGACGAGAGGGGAACGCTCGCCGTGGCTGACAGCACCGGACATCGCGTGTGGGCCATTGCGCCCACCGGCGCGTGCACCATCGTCGCCGGAAGCACCTATGGCCACCGCGACGGCCCGGCCGGCGAGGCGCAGTTCCGGTATCCCTCCGACGTGGCGATAGGCCCCGACGGGACCTGGTACGTGGCCGACACCGGGAACCACTGCATCCGGGCGATCTCACCCGGCGGGATCGTAACCACCCTTGCCGGATCGATCTACGGGCATGCTGACGGGAGCGGGCCCGATGCCCGCTTCCGCGAACCTTCGTCCCTCGACGTCGGCGACGACGGGTCCTGCTATGTCGCCGACACCGGGAACAACTCCGTCCGCCGCGTGACCCCCGACGGTGTGGCCACGACGCTCGCCGGGATGGCGCCGGGTGGCGATGCCGACGGCACCGGAGCAGAGGTCGGACTGCGCTGGCCGACGGGCATCGCCGCCAGCCACGACGGTGGCGTGTGGGTGGCCGACCACGGCAATGGCACCCTGCGCCGGATCGACTCGCACGGCAGGAGCACCACCGTGTTGCGATGTGCGGGCCGGCACTGGCCCGTTGCCGTCGCCGTCGCTGCGGGTGGCGCAGTGACGGCTGCCGACGTCCTCGACGAGGAGCTGCGGCCGGGCACCTGCCTCGTCGCGCTGCGAGCGGGGCGATGACCGGCGGGCGATCCCGGGGCGGGCCCACCGCCGGACGCCACGAGCGTCCCCCCAACCGCCTCCCTCGGCTCCAGGAGGTGCCACCATGAGAACGCTCATCGCCCTCGAGAACGGCAACTGCACGCACTGCCACAACGCCTTGCTGGCCAGGCTGCGCTCCATTGCCGCTGTCCGGAACGTGCAGTCCGATTTTGCCTCGGGCTGCCTCGTCGTCGATCACGACACCGACCCGGATGCCCTCATTTCGATGGTCACCGCCTCCGGCCGGGGCATCTACATCGCCGCCAACGGTGAGCCGGAGATGGTCGCCGTCGATGGTCACCACGCCGACGGGTGCCCGGTGGCGAATGGTCGCTCCCACGGGCACGTGACGTAGGCCCGAAAGCGGGCGTGACGGCCACGTGGCGGATCAGGGTGCCGTCATCGCGGCGCGAGTCCGACCCGCAGCGCACCGGCCGCTTCGACCAGCGCGTCCCTCGCCGCCGCGCTCACTCCGGTCGCATTGACGATGCCGTGGATGCACCCGTCGAGTCGGCGGTGCGCCGTCGGCACGTGGGCGTCGGCGAGCCGGCGCGCGTATGCCTCACCTTCGTCGCGCAACGGGTCGAAGCCGGCCGTGACGATGTACGCGGGTGGAAGGCCGGACAGGTCCTCGGCCAGCAGGGGGGAGACACGTGGGTCGGCTGCCTGTGCCGGATCACCGAGGTAACGGGCCTTGTACCAGTCCATCTGGGCGTCGGTGAGGAAGAACCCGTCGGCGAACAGCTCGTAGGACCGATGCTTCTTCGACAGGTCGGTCACCGGCATGAACAACAATTGGAACGCCGGCGGCGATCCCACGTTCGGGTCGACGGTGGCGAGCCGTGCCAGGACGGCCGCGATGTTGCCGCCGGCGCTCTCGCCGCCAACCGCGATCCGCGACGGGTCAATACGGAGATCGGCGGCATCGGCGACGACGTGACGGAACGCCGCCAGGGCGTCGTCGATGGCGGCAGGGTATGGATGCTCGGGCGCCAGGCGGTAGTCGACGGACAGGACGGCGATTCCGGCGTGGTTGGCCAGGACGCGGCAAGCCGAGTCGGCAGCATCCAACCCACCCAGCACCCATCCACCGCCGTGGAAGTAGACGAGGATGGCAGCGTTGTCCGGCAGTCCCGACGGCCGGTACACGCGGCCGGGGATCATCGTTCCATCGGCCCCGGGGATCGTGATCTCCGCCACCGAATCGACCGGTGGCTCGTCACCGAACACCCATGCCTCGGCGCTGATCTGCGCGCGGCCTTCGGCAAGAGGCAACTGCTCGAACGTCTTGCCCGCCGCCACCTTCATCAACCTGAGTGCCACCTGCACCTCAGGCCGAAGCTGCTGGCCGTCGATGCGGACCGGCGCGCCGGCGAGACGGCGTTGGACCCGTTCAGGTAACGCTCCGAGCAGCCGCAACACCTGCCGTTCCGCACGCAGGACCATCGGCTTCCGGTCGTCGTTCACGGCGGTTCCTCCACCTCCCCCCGAGGGAGCATCGACATGCGATGCGACCCGGTGGTCGTCGACCGAGGGTAGGCAGAGAAGCCGGCGCTCGTCCATCGCGGGCTTCGCGCCTCCCGGTCCGGCGTCACTCGTCGGCGGCCGGCAGCCGCGACCAGGCATCCGACGGTGCTACTGCCCTGCATCCATCCCGGCGTCGGCATTGCCCCGCCCATGCCGGTCGATCCATCGTTGCAGGATGTGAAGCACCGCCACCCGTACGTCGCCCGGGCATCTGCGACCACCCGCGCGGTAGCCGAACCGACCGTCCGCCATGCCACCCGCAACAACCCCGAGACGGCCAACTGCGATGCGTGGGTCACCGACCAGGCGACCTGGCCGCCGAAGTCCCGGCATGCCCGCGCCGCAGCGGGCCCAGGGCACCTGGTCGACCGTTGGGCCGCGTTCGGGACACGCGACCCCGGGAACGTCGGACTGCAGGTGACAGAGTCGCACACCGAGGTCCAGTGCCCGCCGATTCCGTCGGCCTTGCCCCTGGTCGCTGCCGGGATCACGGCACCCGAAGATCCCGCATCGGCGATTGATTGACGACCTCGGAGAGGCGCGGATGACCACGGATTCCGCCTCTTCGCCGACGTCGATCGACTCGATCACCCTCACCCGGTGGGCACCGAGCTGACCGCGCCATACGTGGATGGGAGAACGCCATCCTCCTTGCCTCGGCTTCAAGCCGTCGAGCACTCCGAAAGCGTAGGCGGAGAATGGCGCTTCTCGCGTCAAGCCCTGGTCGGGGCGCCCACAGATCGATTGGACAATCTGGCTGTCGCGACCGCTCGATTACACGCTGCAGAGATGCCCTCATCTGAGGGATATTACAAGCGTGCTCTGGCCGGATAGCCTCTACCGCATCGATCGATCAGTAAGAATACGACCCGTCCGTGCGATATGGTCTACAATTACCGATGAATTCTCCCATTTGTGGATCCTCTGTGCGCCCAGAGAACTGCCATGATGACAACCAAGCCGACGGAGACCGTTGTTCCTGAATATACCCACAAAGCAGTTCTCGATTGGAACGCTCCTGAGGCCATAAAGGCGAAGGATAATAACTCAACGAATAGTGTGAACAATAGACCGATGCGGATTTGTACCTCTCTTCGAAGCAATCCTTCCCGTAGTGAAGGATGTGTTGATGTTAGCTTCGGCATCTTGAATTCCCGCCTCCGATCGCTTTATCTATACTTTACTCAATGAGGGCTAGCATAACAGTAGCACTTCTTGTTGCTGTCCGAGATCAGCCGTAGGTGATGGCCCCTAATTCGAGCAGTCGTCCCATCGAACCCCCGATCGGAGCAATAGGCGCAGCCTGTACTTCTGGGAATTCCGCACCCTGGGCGATGCGTCGAATCTTTTCGGTGACGAGGTTCTGGGGTACTTGGATAGCGGGGTCCACCCACTCAAGCGCAAGTACGTCAAGCGCACACATCATCGGGACTGACCCCAGCCAACCGGGCCGGCCATCATCAGGAACCTGCGGACCCAACTGAACGGTATTGCGTTCAGTCCCGTTTAGCCCCGCCGAAGCGTGTGGTCCTGGCGTCCACGCGAGGTGGAGACGAGCGCTCGGCCCGGTGGGCCCTCGGTCAGTTGTCCCCGATGCTGGCAGCGAGGCACCGCACGGCCCCCTCGAGGTCTGGGAGATCGCGGTCGACCGTGGCGCGCACGATGGCGTGCGACGTGTCGAAGTAGCGATGCGCGAGTCGGTCCCGCATGGCGGAGATCTGCGACCGGGGCAGCGTCAGTTCCTGTGCGAGCACGTCGGCGGGCAGCGACTTCACCGCCGACACCGCCTCCCCGATCTCGATCAACCGCACTCGGACGGCATCGAACACCAGGCCGTCTTCGAGGTCCCCCCGCTCCAGGTGGTGACGGATCGACTCGATGGCGACGAGGATGTCCTCCAGCCGCTGGCGCTGGCGGCGAGTCACAACGCCTGCGCCTCGGCCAAGACCTCATCGGCCACCCCTGCCTTCAGGTCCGTTGCGGGCACCAGGTCCACCGGCGCACCGAGCAACGCCTGGAGCTCGGCCTGGCACCGGCCAAGTTCGAACAGGCCGACCCCGGGGGCGACGTCGACGAGCAGGTCCACATCGCTCTCCGCCCGCTCGTCGCCGCGAGCGACGCTGCCGAAGACCCGGACGTTCGTCAATCCGTGCGCCTCAGCGATACGAAGCACCTGACGCCGGTTCTTCCTCAGACGTGCGGCGTTCCGGTTACCCGATCGTGGCGAATGCACCGCCAGCTCCAGCTCCAACCCCGTTGCACCGACAAGTCGCTGCAACGTCGGAAGTGAGGGCTGGCGAGCACCGGACTCATAGGCGCTCACCACGCTCTGGGTCACACCGGCTCGGCGAGCCAGCTCGACCTGCGTCATCCCTACCCGTAGGCGGGCATGGCGCAGGATCGACCCAGCGGTCTCCACACATTCGATGATAGCGGATCGTCGATGATCCCGTCGCCTGCACCGACCAGCGCCACCACCATGAGGCCCCACATCGCACACGGCTGGCTCACCCCGATCGAGTTCATCGAGGTCTGGCTCCACCAACAGCAAGGAGTGCTCGCACAGTGGGTGGATCAGCTATGGGGTACCGACCAACTTCTCTACGCCGACAAGCCGAAATGGGCGCTGCTCGGCCGATCTCACCCCGCTGAGATCCGAAGAACCGGGAAAGGGGGCCTCCGCGGCGCGCCGGGTACGACGCACCCGGTTCCGCCTCGGCGGCGGCGATCGTCACCGTCCGGGCGCGGACCATCGGCGGAGCCCGGCCGGTACCCTCGGATCATGCAGGTGCGGATGCGAACGTGGCCCGCCCGGCGCTCGCCGGGGATCGTCGGGGGCGTGCTATTCCTCGCCGGTGTGCTGGCCACCCTGGCGGTGATGGCACTCCTCGCCATTCTGGGCCTCGCGCTCCTGGCGTTGGCCGCGGTCGCGCTCGGCGCCCAATACCTCCTCGCCGCGCTGTCCCCCGCCTACCGGCGGCGCCGCAGCGAGCGCACCGTCAGCATGCCCACGGTCCTCCGCTCGATGGTGCGGTTCGCACCCGGACGTGACCAGGTGATCGAGGCGACAGCAACCGAGCTACCTGGCGAGCGGCACCGGGGCTGACGCCCGCCCGCGTCTCATCGGGCCAGTTCGGGTCCCGCCGCCCTCGGTCGGCCCCAGTCCGGTTCGGTACGGGTCAGCCGACCGGGCGGTCGAAGCCGACCAGGCCGTCGTCGAGTGCCACCCCCAGGGTATTGAGTGTCATCGCGACCATGTGGTAGTGCCCGACGAGCATGGGGAGCTCGATCAGCTGCTGTTCGTCGTAGGCGGCTGCCAGCGCGTGCCAGGTCCCATCCGAGATGCACCAGTCGGAGTGCAATTCGTCGGCCGCGACGAGCAACAGGCGGTCCCGCCCCTCCCAGCCGGCTTCCGGGCCCGGCGGCACGCGCTCGATCTCCGCGTCCGACATGCCGGCAGCCCGTGCCAGCACGACATGCTGGGCCCACTCGTACTCGGCCTGGCAATTCCAGGCCGTGCGCAGGATGAGCAGCTCGCGGTCGCGGGGCGGGAGCTTGCCGTTGAGCAGCTTTCCCCCGAACGGCAGCCAGCGCCGGGTCAGGCCCTCGGCACGCACCAAGGTGGTGAAGATGTTGGCCTCGCTCCCGGCCACGGTCACGCCCTCGAGTAGGGCGCTGGCAGACGGCGTCCGATCGGCGACAGGCAACGGCGTGATGCGGGGTGCGGTCGGTCGCTGGGCCATGGGTCCTCCTGGCGGGTCATGCCGGTCCCTGGGACCGGCGTCAACCCCGACGCTACCGATCCAGTGGGGGACGCAGCAGACCGCAGCGAAGTCGCCCGTGCGCAGCGGCCCCCCATCGTCCAGCCCCTCCGTCGAGAGGCTCACGTGGTCCCAATCCCAGTGCGATGGCCCGTGGCAGTCCCAGCGGGGCAGTCGAGAACCAGGACACGTCCAGCGGCGCCATCAGCCGATCAATCCCCTGACCAGGAACTTTGCGAGTGGAGGTGACATCACTTACTCGGCTGGCTTCGCTCCTCTGGTGTGGCGAATGTGCTGGTCACGGGCCCTGCATACGGCACTGCCCTACCGCAGCGCCTACCCAGGTTTAGAGCATGTGGCGATAATCGCCATGACGCTCGATCGCCTCGTTCTCGCGCAAGCGCCCGGGCAGGGTCACGCTCGCTCCGTTGAAGAGGTTGGACCCTCAAGCTTCCAGGGCGGCCCCCCGAGGTTGTGCACGTCGTCGTTCTGCAACAGGTGGTACATCTCTCGGGCCTCATGCTCGGGCACCACAGCCTTGCTCACCAGCTGATGCAGCAGATCGCACGTCCGCCATCCCGGAGCACCTGACAGAGCCTGCCAAAGGGCGAGGGCATCCTCGTCGTCGCTGGCAAAGGCGCGGGACCTGGTCAGAGCAATGGCGATGGACGCGGATTCGCCGGCATCGAGTCGTCGAGCCTTTGCGCCGAGCGCGTGACGCCATGCGCGATCCTCTGGTCGCCGGGACTGCAGGCGGACGGCCAACTCCATCTCGTCGTCGCTGAGCGTGAGAACGGTGAGTTCGCCCGAGTCGAGCGCCAGCAGCTCATCGAGGCCCCGGACAGCCGACAGCGCCCGGCTGGCTCGGCCTGAACCCAGCCCGGCGTCGTCGGCTTCGCGCTGGAGCGCCCTGCGGATCCGGCGCAGTTCGCTCGGATCATCCGCGTCGGCACCGTGGACCCCGTCGGCGACCAGGATCGTCCCACCGGACAGCTGGAGCAGGTGTCGGGTCCAGCCGACGACGGCGAAGCTGCGAGCGACCGAGGCGTCGACCAGCACAACCGCACTCGCTCACCGTTCGCGGTTGCCGAATGCCGCGTCCTCGAGGTCCTGCTGGACTCGTCGCTCGTCGTCGGCCGGGCCGGGACGGGCGCGGAGCTGACGGACCTCTTCGGTGCTCGTGCCGAGGATCTCAGCGGCGTCTCCCGGGGTGATCACGGCGCGTTCGAGGGCGGCACGCACGAGCAGCAAGACTCGGGTTGGCTGCGCCGCCAGGGGATTGAGCTCGTAGCTGCCCAGGTCCGCCGGGTGCACCCGGTAGCCGAGCGCCAACGCCAGCCGGCTCGGGGACGCCTCGGCCAAGGCGGCGTAGTCCGAACGCGAGATGAGTCGCTCTTGCAGCAGGCGCACCCGCAGGGTGGCGAAGCTCACGCCGAAGTGCCGCTGGAGGTGCACGACCAGGGTGGGCTCGGTCAGCTCGTCGAACGTCGCCAGCTCGCTGACCGCCCGGCGCAGCTCATCGCCTGGCACGAGGAACTCGCCGGCGAAGGCGTCGGCGAACCGCTCGCGGCCGTGGTCCTCGCCCGGCATCGAAACCACGACGTCGGCGTGCTGGGAGTGGAAGTACGCGTGAGCGAGCTCATGGGCCAAGGTGAAGACCTGACGGCCGAGGGTCATCTCGGAGTTGACGACGATGCAGAACCCCACCTCTGGGTGGTTGTAGAAGAACCCCGAGGGTGCCGCTCGAAGATCAACCCCGAGCGGGAGCCGCCAGATGAGGACGTGCTCGTCCAACACTTGGAAGGGGTCGCCGAGGGCACCTCCGCCGAGGTTGAGCTGGCGACGCAGCTGGCGGGCCGCCCAGGCGCCTTCCTTCGCGCTCACACCGCGCGCCGCAGGAAATGGGCTACGCCCAGGGCCCGGGAGCTTCACCCCCATCTCGCCGGCCAGCTCGACGTACTCGGAGACCCGCTGCTCGAACAGCCGCAGCCCACCCCTTGCGCTGTCTCCGAGGTCCCTCGGCGCGGCACGAAAGAGCATCCCGCTCACGTCCAGCCGTGACCCGACCAGCTCCTCGCCCGCCAGGAGGGACTCGAGGGAGGTCCCGTACAGGCGAGCCAACGCCGCCGCAACCGTGAGCGGCACCTGGCGACGCCCCGTCTCGTAGTAGTTGAGGAGCACGCGGTTGACCCCAACCGCCTCAGCCGCAGCCTCCTGCGACAGCCCTGCTCGCTCCCTGGCCGTGCGCAACACCCCACCGATCGAGCCCAGCGCGACACCTCCTTTGTCTGTTACAATCTCCTAGGTACCGTAGTTCAGTGTAACATCCTATGACAGACAACGGGTAGCTCGGTCGGAGAAGAGCAAGAGGTTCCAAGTGCCGAAGACCAACCCACCCACCAACGGCGCGGTGCATCTCGTGGTCGGGGCTGTCGCCGCGGGCGTGTCCCACGCCCTTGTCCCGGTACGCAACTGGGTCGACTACGTCGTCCGCACGCTGGTCGGGGCCTTCCTGAGCGCGCTCGCGCTCACCGCCCTGCGGGCTGCGTAGAACCGGTAGCCCGACGGCGCCGAGCAGACGGAGGGCCAGGTGGCTCAAAGCGCAAGAGACGCCGCGCTCCGCTTGTCGTGGCGGAAATGTGGCGACGACGGTCACTGGTGCAGCTTCTTCGATCTCAATCTGGACGGTGGCTCGCTTGCCAAGGGCGGCGTGTACGTCATCTGGGCGGAGGACGCCTACGGCAGTTGCAAGAAGGCCGTCTACGTCGGGCAGGGGAAACCCGTTGCCGACTGCATTGCCCGCCATCGCAAAGAGGCCGTGATCACCCGCCACCGGCGTTCCGGGCGCGTCCTGCGAGTCACCTGGGCCGCGGTCAAGAAGGAGCAGCGGGGAGGCGTGGAGCATTTTCTCGCACAGGCACTCAAGCCGCTCGAGGGGGGCCGGTGGTCGGACGACGACCCGATACAGGTGAACCTGCCATGGTAGGAGAGGGTCGCCACCGGGGCTCGCGCGCCCGCCGGAGCACGGTATGCCGGTCGGCGCCTGACGCAAACGAAGGAGGCGCGTGATGGCAAACGATCCTACGGCTCTGGTCGAACAGCACCTGCAGATGATGACCGAGATGTCGGTGGAGGACGAGGCCACTGCGCAGCAGGCCCTCGCCTACGCACTGTCCGCCGTCGGCGGCATGAACCAGAATCTCACTGCCGCCCAACAACCAACGGCCACCCTCTCAAGTCCGGTCAACGACATCGTGAAGAAGCTTGAAGACTGGATCAAACGGCTCGTCACCAAACTGACCGAGATCGCGACGCAGCTGAAAGCCAGCTTCTCTATCACCGTCGGCACGACCATCTCTGTGACCATCAGCTGCGGCCCATTCGGCTGATGCCCCAGGCTTTCGAACAAGTCGCTGGTGCCGAGAGCTGGCTGGCTTTTTCGATGCGGACACCGGGAAGGACTGAGCATGGACGATGAGTCGGCCGACGAGGGGCGCGAGGAGCCCACAGCACCAGGCGACACATCCCCTTCCCGCGCAGACGTGGATCTCGTCGTCGCCGCATGCCGCGACCAGTTGCGCCCACTTGACAGCTGGACGACACCAGGCGGCTACCCCCACAGCCTCGGCATGGCGATGCTCGACGCGATCTGGGCGACGGGTGCCCGCTATGCGATCACTCGCGGCGTGCTCGCCCGCTACGTGAGCTCCCGGAGGTCTCAGCGGGCCGACCCCTACCACGACAACGTCTCCGACCTCCTCGCCGAGTACGAGCGCCACGGCGGTGTGGACGGGTTCATCGAGGAGGTTGGCACCCGCAATCGGGTGTCCACCCAGCCCGGAGCCGAGCTCAAGGGCGTCGTCGTCCACCAAGCAGCGCTCGCGTTCAGCGAGCTCGGAGTGGACACCGCGCAGCGGTTCATCGAGGCGCAGGGAACGCCCCTCGGAGAAGCGCTGGCGACACGGTGGCGATCACTCCCCGGACAACGATCCGGCATCTCGTGGCGCTACCTCCGGATGCTCGTCGGACTCGAGGACGTGAAGCCCGATCGCATGGTGGTCCGCTTCCTCGAAGGTGCCCTCAACCGC
>JAJYGM010000477.1 GCA_021785095.1 Actinomycetes bacterium | reverse complement strand
GTCGGCTCGTCGCATCCTGGGGCTGAAGCCGGTCCCAAGGGTTGGGCTGTTCGCCCATTAAAGCGGTACGCGAGCTGGGTTTAGAACGTAGAACACTGCGTCCCTAGGGAGTAATCCCTAGGTGCTCACCGGCTCATATCGGTGGAACCCTGCGTGACACCCGAACTTGTCACTCAGGGCAATACCGAGGGAAGGCCAACACATACAGTGCAGGCGGCTCAACGCTGACTTGAGTCAGATGTTGATTCGTTTGCGACCCTAAACTATTCCGAGAGGAAGCAGGTCTCTGCAGCGGATGTTGAGCGACATTCGGCTGAGCAAGGGTGTGTTGTGCCCCTGTAACGACTTCTTTGCAGGCCAAAGCAAGGAGATGGCGTCAAGCAAGTTTCTACTCACGGACGCCATGACACGCCGGCCCCTCGAAAGAGGGTGAAGGTATAGTCTATGCCCGCAGTAATGCGGGAGTACATGCGTGAGACAGTTCGGTCCCTATCCGGTGCAGCCGTAGGAGATCTGAGGAAGGCTGTCCCTAGTACGAGAGGACCGGGACGGACGTAGCTCTCGTGTGCCAGTTGTCCTGCCAAGGGCACGGCTGGTTTGCGACCTACGGAAGGGATAAGCGCTGAAAGCATCTAAGCGCGAAGCTCGTTCCAAGATGAGATCTCCCACAGGGTTAACCTGGTAAGGCCCGTGGTCAGACCACCACGTTGATAGGCCGGAGGTGTACGCACAGCAATGTGTTCAGCCGACCGGTACTAATCGGCCGAGGGCTTGGGGCTCGTGCTCGCTATGGAGCGCTCACAGGGGCGGCGGCAACGCCTCCCTCGGGTGCCAGTTCCCGCATCCGCTCACTCGAGCGGAGCGGGCGGACGGCACCTGAAGCGCGCAAGGTTTCCGGTGGCCATAGCGGCAGGGTCACACCCGTTCCCATCCCGAACACGGAAGTTAAGACTGCCAGCGCCGATGGTACTTGGGGGGAGACTCCCTGGGAGAGTAGGACGCCGCCGGAATTCTTTTCAGAGACGACCCCGCATCGGGGAGCCCAAGCTCCTCTGGTGCGGGGTCGTTTCGCGTCCGGACTCGGGCGCTATGTTCACACCCATGAGCTCCCAACGCGGCGGAACCGGCGGCGAGCGCCGCGGCAGCGGAGGCGGTTCCGGCGGCGGTTCCGGCAGCGGCGGCGGTGGGCCACAGCGCGATCACCGAGGCAAGCCAACGCACCGCGGCGCCAGCCGCACCAACGGCAACGTGGGCACCGGCGGCACCCGTCGCCAGCGAGTCGATCGAGCGCGCATGGAGCACGACCACGACATCGCCGAGGACGACACCGGCAGCGGTCGCTTCAGAGCGCGGCGCGAACGGAACTTCGAACTGCCGCGAGCCGTGCGTGACGAGCTTCGCCGCACCGCCGACGGGCGAACGGCCGCGATCCTCGAGCGACGGATGACGGCGGCCGCTCAGGCTTACGAGCGCGACCGCTACAAGGAGGCTCTCCAGGCCATCAAGCCGATCGTCGATCAGGTCCCGGAGTCCGCCGCCGCGCGTGAGCTGTACGGCCTCACGCTCTACCGGCTCGGGCGCTGGCGCCAGGCCTCGAAGGAGCTTCGCCTGGTCCATGACCTCACGGGGAGCCTGGACCAGCACCCGGTCATCGCCGACTGCGAGCGGGCGATGGGGCGTCTCGACCGTGTGAACGAGCTGTGGGACGAGATGCGCCGCGAGGGCGTCGACAAGGAGGTCCTCGTCGAGGGGCGCCTCGTCATGGCTGGCGCCCTCGCCGACGCCGGAGAGCTCGATCAGGCGATCGCGCTCCTCGAACCCGCTGGAAAGGTGCATCGCAAGCAGGCCGACGTCTCATTGCTGCGCGAGTGGTACGCCCTCGCCAACCTCTACGAGGTCGCCGGCGACCTCCCCCGGGCGCGCGAGCTCTTCCACCGCGTCGCGCTCCAGGCGCCCGACCTCCTCGACGCGCCGGAGCGGCTCCGGGCGATCCGCTAGAGACGACGAGGTCAACGAGCCCACATGGACCGCCTCGGCCTCGTCGGTCTTCCGAATTGCGGGAAGTCCGCCCTCTTCAACGCCCTCACCGGCGGAGACGCACTCGTCGCCTCGCATCCGTTCTCCACCATCGAGACCGAAGTGGGAGTCGCCCACGTCCCCGACCCTCGCCTCGACGCCCTCGCGAAGATGAGCGAGAGCAAGAAGGTCGTCCCGGCCACCTTCGAGGTCGTCGACATCGCGGGGATCCAGAAGTCGAGCGAGCACGGTGACGCCCGCGGGCTCGGCAGCCGATTCCTTGCCGGACTGCGCGAAGTCGACGCCCTCGCCCTCGTGCTGCGCCAGTTCCGCGACGACAGCGCGCCCGGCGAGGAGGACGTGCTCGAAGCCCTCGCGACGCTCGAGCTCGAGCTCGTCCTCGCTGATGCCACGTCGCTCGAGACGCAACTCGAGCGTTCCGCCAAGCGACGGGCTGCCACCGACCCGAGCCTCACCGCCGCCCTCGCCGTTGCGCCGACGGCGCTCGAGCACCTCCACGCCGGCACGCCGCTCTACCGGTCAGGCGTTGCGACGGTCGACCGCGAGGCGCTGAGGCCGCTCTTCCTGCTCACGACGAAACCGCTCCTCGTCGTGCTCAACATCGGAGAGGACGAGATCGGATCCGAGGGCGAGACCGTGGCGCGGATCCATTCCGAGCTCGGGGGCGCCTCCGAGGTGCTCGCCGTCAGCGTCCAACTCGAGGCCGAGGCCGCCAAGCTCGACGGCGCCGAGCGCCAGGAGATGCTCGAAGGTCTCGGTCTCGGCGAGGGGGCGCTCGTGCGCGTCGCCCGAGCGGCCTGGCACATCCTCGGCCGTCAGACGTTCTTCACGACAGGTGACAAGGAGTCGCGGGCATGGATGTTCCGCGCCGGGGCAAAGGCACCGGAGTGCGCCGGCGTCATCCATTCCGACCTGCAGCGCGGCTTCATCAAGGCCGACGTCATCCGCTGGGACGAGCTCCTCGCGGCAGGCTCCTTCGCTGCAGCACGCGCCAAGGGCAAGGTGCGCCTCGAAGGCAAGGACTACGTCGTTCACGACGGCGACGTGCTCGAGATCCGCTTCAACGTGTGACAGGCCGATGAGCGAGACCGTCGGCAGCGGGCCCGACAGCAGCCTGATTCCGCTCCTCGAGTTCGACCCGGACCCGGTGGCGATGATCGAGCCGTCGAACCACTTCGGGTTCGACCAGCGTGAGAGGCCGGAGATGCCGGAGGCGGCAGTCGCCTGTTTCTTCGGGGATGCCGTGGAACGGATCGCAGCGGAGACGGCGGCCGAGACCGTCGTCCACATCGTGGCGGAGCACGGGCGCACGCCGGTGTACGTCACTCGTCACCCCGCCACCGGGGCGAGCTTCGCCTTCTACCAGGCCGGGCTCGGGGCGCCGCTGGCAGCCGGTCTGCTGGAGGAGGTGATCGACTACGGCTGCCGGACGATCGTGGCGTGCGGCGGATGCGGTGCGCTCGATCCTGGGCTGGCGCTCGGCCACGTCGTCGTGGTCGCCGAGGCCTTGCGGGACGAGGGCACCTCCTTCCACTATCTCCCGCCCTCACGGACGGTCCGAGCCGATCCCGACGTGGTGCGCGTGCTGAGCAAGACGCTGGAACGCCGCCACGTGCCGCATACCACCGGCATGACCTGGACGACTGATGCGTACTACCGCGAGACACGGGGCAAGGTCGCCCGGCGGCGCGAGGAGGGATGCATCACCGTCGAGATGGAGGCGTCGGCGCTCCTCGCTGTAGCAGCCTTCCGAAGGATCCGGCTCGGCCAGGTCCTCTATGCCGGCGACACCCTGGCGGGTGAAGTATGGGACCACCGCGACTGGGTGAAGGCGCACGACGTCCGGGAGCAGGTGTTCTGGTTGGCGGCCGAGGCTGCCGTCGAACTGGCGGCATTAGGCTCGGCCGTAGACGGCTCCAACCGGTAGGCGATCGATATCGCCCGCGTTTCAAGGAGGAACGGTGGGGACTGACGTCCACGAGCTGCTCGGTGACGAAGCAGAGTCACTGCTCAACCATGAAGCGACCGCCTTCCCGCGAGATCGCCTCACCTTGCCCGGACCGGATTTCGTCGACCGCGTCTTCCTCTCGAGCGACCGGCCGATCGCGGTGCTCCGCAATCTGCAGAACATGTTCACCCACGGACGGCTCGGGGGCACCGGGTACCTGTCGATCCTGCCCGTGGACCAGGGGATCGAGCATTCGGCTGCGGCGAGCTTCTCGAAGGTTCCGCAGTACTTCGATCCCGAGCACATCATCGAGCTGGCGCTCGCGGCCGAGTGCTCCGCCGTTGCCACGACGCTCGGCGGGCTCGGGATCGTCGCGCGCAAGTACGCCCACAGGATCCCGTTCATCGTGAAGCTCAACCACAACGAGCTGTTGACCTACCCGAACCGGTACGACCAGGTGCCGTTCGGGACCGTACAGCAGGCAGTCGACCTCGGCGCGGTCGGCGTCGGAGCCACGATCTACTTCGGGTCGGAGGAGTCGACCCGTCAGATACGCGAGGTGAGCGCGATGTTCGCCGAGGCGCACCGGGCGGGCCTCTTCACTGTCCTGTGGTGCTACCTGCGCAACTCCGCCTTCAAGACCGAGGAGGCCGACTACCACGTCTCGGCCGACCTGACAGGCCAGGCCAACCACATCGGGGTCACGATCGAAGCCGATATCGTGAAGCAGAAGCAGCCGGAGAACAACGGTGGCTACACCGCGCTCAAGTTCGGGAAGACCGACCCGCTCGTCTACGACCGGCTGACGACCGACAACCCGATCGACCTCACCCGCTGGCAGGTCGTGAACTGCTACGCCGGGCGCATCGGTCTCATCAACTCCGGCGGCGAGTCGAAGGGCGAGTCCGACCTCACGCAGGCCGTGCGGACGGCCGTCATCAACAAGCGGGCAGGCGGAATGGGTCTGATCGTCGGGCGGAAGTCCTTCCAGCGCCCCCTCGAGCAGGGCGTGCAGCTCATCAACGCTGTGCAGGACGTCTTCCTCGACCCGGGCATCACGGTCGCCTGAAGCCGCGCTGGCAGGAACAAGCGCCTCGCCCCGACGAGGCGCTTGAGACATCAGGAGGGGCTTCGTCTCACGGCGGTAAACTCACAAGAAACACAGACGGGGATGGAGACGAGCACGTGACCAGCACGACCCAGACCTCATCGGGTGCTCGACACGTCGAGCAGGTCGACCGGGTGGTGATCCGATTCGCCGGTGACTCCGGCGACGGAATGCAGGTCACCGGCGACCAGTTCACGACCGAGAGCGCCGTGTTCGGCAACGACCTGTCGACCCTCCCGAACTTCCCGGCCGAGATCCGAGCTCCGGCCGGCACTCTCGCCGGCGTGTCCGCATTCCAGGTCCACATCTCGGACCACGACATCCTCACTCCCGGGGACGCCCCCAACATCCTCGTCGCGATGAACCCGGCGGCATTGCGGGCGAACGTAGGCGACCTACCTGTCGGCGGCACGATCGTCCTCAATTCGGATGCTTTCGACGACCGCGCCCTCGACAAGGCGGGCTACACCTCGAACCCGCTCACCGACGGCAGCCTGTCGAGCTTCAAGGTCTACGAAGTCCCGATGACGACGCTCACGCTCGAAGCGTGCAAGCAGACCGGCGCGAAGCCGCGCGACGCCGAGCGGAGCAAGAACTTCTTCGCCCTCGGGCTCGTGTCCTGGATGTACCAGCGGCCGACGGACGTCACCGAGAAGTGGGTCGCCGAGCGCTATGCGAAGAGCCCGGTCGTGGTCGAGGCGAACACGCTCGCGTTCCGTGCCGGCCACCACTTCGGTGAGACCGCCGAGCTCTTCGACGCCGTCTACGAGATCCCCGCCGCCGAGCACGAGCCCGGGACGTACACGAACATCACCGGGAACACCGCCCTCGCGTGGGGCTTGATCGCCGCCGCCCAGCTCGGCAACGTGCCCCTCTTCCTCGGCTCGTATCCGATCACCCCGGCGTCCGACATCCTCCACGAGCTCTCGCGGCACAAGAATTTCGGCGTTCGCACCCTCCAGGCCGAAGATGAGATCGCCGGCGTCGGGGCCGCCCTCGGGGCCGCCTTCGGCGGCGCGCTCGGGGTCACGACGACGAGCGGACCCGGTATCGACCTCAAGTCGGAGACGGTCGGCCTCGCCGTGAGCCTGGAGCTCCCGCTCCTCGTCGTCGACATCCAGCGAGGCGGCCCGTCCACCGGGCTACCGACCAAGACCGAGCAGGCCGACCTCCTGCACGCCATGTTCGGCCGCCATGGAGAGGCGCCGCTTCCCATCGTGGCGGCGATGACGCCGTCTCACTGCTTCGAGGCGGCGATCGAGGCGGTGCGCATCGCCCTCAAGTACCGAACACCGGTCTTCCTGCTCTCGGACGGCTACCTGGCGAACGGCTCGGAGCCGTGGCGGATCCCGTCCGTTGCCGATCTACCGCTCATCGCCACGACCTTCGCCTCGCCTCCGGCCGCGCCGGAAGGTGAGGGAGGTGACGACGCGGAGATCGACGGCGAGACGGCCGGGTCGCCACCAGCCGCCTTCCTTCCGTACCAGCGGGATCCGGAGACGCTCGCCCGCCCGTGGGCGTTGCCGGGCACGCCGGGTCTCGAGCACCGCATCGGCGGTCTCGAGAAGCAGGACGTCACCGGTGAGGTTTCGTACGATCCCGTCAACCACGAGCGGATGGTGCACCTTCGCGCGGCGAAGATCGCCGGCATCGCGAAGGACATCCCGGACGTCGTCGTGGACGACCCGGCGGGTGACGCCAGGGTCCTGCTGCTTGGCTGGGGCTCCACGTACGGCGCCATCACGGCGGCGGTCCGTCGTATCCGCGCCCTTGGCAAGCAGGTCGCACAGGCGCACCTCATGCACCTCAACCCGTTCCCGGCGAACCTCGGCGAGGTCCTGCGCAACTACGACCGTGTCATCGTGCCCGAGGGCAACCTGGGCCACCTGACGAAGCTCGTGCGCGCGGACTTCCTCGTCGACGCGAGGGCGCTCACGAAGGTGCAGGGCACGCCGTTTCGCGTGGCCGAGATCGAGCACGCCGTGCTCGACGCGCTCGTCGAGCTCGGCGGCCTCGACGGCAGCGGCGGGAGCGATCCGAGCCTCGAGGAGGAGAGCAAGTGACCGACACCGCCGTTCCCGTCACGACGCGCAAGGACTGGGCGAGCGATCAGGATGTCCGCTGGTGCCCGGGCTGCGGGGACTACTCGATCCTCGCCGCGCTGCAGTTCCTCCTGCCCGACCTCGGCGTCCGCCGGGAGAACACGGTGTTCGTGTCCGGCATCGGGTGCGCGGCCCGCTTCCCCTACTACATGAACACCTACGGCATGCACTCGATCCACGGGCGCGCACCGGCGATCGCGACCGGGCTCGCCATCTCGCGGCCCGATCTCGATGTCTGGGTGATCTCAGGTGACGGCGACGCCCTCTCGATCGGTGGAAACCACCTCATCCACTCGCTCCGGCGCAATGTGAACATCACGATCCTGCTGTTCAACAACCAGATCTACGGGCTCACGAAGGGCCAGTACTCACCGACGTCGGAGGTGGGCAAGGTCACCAAGTCCACTCCGTTCGGTTCGCTCGACGCACCGTTCAACCCCGTGAGCTTGGCGCTCGGTGCCGAGGCGTCCTTCGTGGCGCGCACGCACGACATGGACCGCAAGCACATGCAGGAGATGTTCCGCCGGGCGCACGATCACCGAGGCGCTGCGCTCGTCGAGGTGTACCAGAACTGCAACGTCTTCAACGACGGTGCGTTCGAGCAGGTCACCGGCAAGGCGAGCCGGGAGGAGATGTTGATCCCGCTCGAGCACGGGAAGGCGATTCGTTTCGGTGCCGATGGGCACCGGGGTGTCGTCATGAACGACCGGGGCCAGCTCGAGCTCGTCGAGGTGGCAGATGTCGGCGAGGACGCCCTCCTCGTACACGACGAGCGACGCGAAGACCCGGGGCTCGCATTCGCACTCTCACGACTGGCTCGCGGACCGCACGAGCCGACGCCGATGGGCGTGTTCCGCGCCGTCGAGCGGCCCGACTACGGGAGCCTCGTCGACGGGCAGCTGCTCGAGGCTCAGACCCGCAAGGGACCGGGCGACCTGCAGGCTCTACTCGCTTCCGGCACGACCTGGACCGTCGAGTAGCGCGGCCTGCCGCTCGTCAACCAGCGTCGAGCTCCCGGAACACCATCCCGGTCCGGGGCTTCGGGTGGAAGAACGTCGACTTCGGCGGCATCCGGCGACCGCCGTGCGCGACGGCACGGATCTGCTCCACCGAGACCGGGCGCAGCAACACGGCGGCTTCCGCCCGCCCCTCGAGGACCGCTCGGGCCGCCTCGACCGCCCCGTGCTGGTATGAGACCTCGGCGTGCGGGGTGTTCGCGAGAGCCCGGGCGAGACGCGTCGAGTCGAGTTCGTCCTCGCCCGGCAGGAGCAGGTCGGGCCGTGGGGTGAGCAGGTGTGCGCGACCACCGGGGAGCAGAAGCCCGAGAGCTCCCTCCGCCGCCATCATGTTGCGCAGCTCGACGGGATCCGACGGACCGGGCCTGAGCTCGAAGGACCTCTCGAGGATCTCCGGCAGTGAGCCCGCGTCGACGCCGTTGATGAGGCGGTGGATGGCCTGCACCGCGAGCTCGCGCTCGGACAGCTCGACCACGTAGGCGAGGACCGCATCGGATCCGGGCGATCCGTCGGTCTCCTCGTAGTAGGCGCACGCGGTCTCGTACCGGTGATGACCGTCAGCGATCAGCACCGGCGTCGTGGCCACGAGCGCGACGACCTGCTCCACGAGGCTCGAGTCGTCCACGGCGAAGCACTCGTGGAGCGTGCCCGCCTCGTCGGTGGCCCGCCAGGAATCCCCGGCGCTCTTCGCGGCGACTTCGCAGAGGTCACCGAGGCCGCCGGCGAGCGAGAGCCCCCAGATCGGTGAGAAGTTCGTACGGGCGGCCCGCAGCAACGACAGCCGGTCGTGCTTGTCCTTCGAGATCGTCTGCTCGTGTGGCAGGACGTCCCCGGCATGCGATGGGTCGAGGCCGAGCGCGCCGAGCACGCCTGTCGTCGAGCGCCTCGTCCCGTCCTCCTCGACGAAGGTCATGCGGTACACGTACAGCGCAGCCTCCCCGGCCACTCGCACGATGCCGCTCTCGTGCCACTCCTGCCAGATGGCAGCTGCGTGCTGGTACTCGTCGCCGCCAGAGGGGTCGACGGGGAGCTCGACGAGGATCGAGTTGTAGGCGGACCGTGCCGCGAGCTCGGCCCGCTCGGCCGCACCGACCACGTCGTAAGGTGGCGCGACCACGTCCTGTGGGTCGACGCGAGACCTGTCGTAGACCGTCGCGCGCCACGCGACAAACCGTGCCATCCGTCTTACCTACCAGGATGCCCGGTCACATCGCCAGACGGTCTGTTCGCCCGTGCTGCTCTCGCTCTGGCAGCATTCGCCCGTGACTTGGCTGCTCGACTGCGACGGGGTCGTCTGGCTCGCCGACGTGCCGGTGCCCGGGGCCGCGGCGGCGGTGCAGCGCTTGCGTGACGCCGGCGAGCGCGTCGCCTTCCTCACCAACAACTCATGGCCCCGAGTTGCCGACCACGTGAAGAAGCTCACCTCGATCGGCATCCCCGCCTCCCCCGATGACGTCGTCAGCTCCTCGATGGCGGCTGCCCGACTGGTCGAGCCGGGCGAACGGGTGCTGCTCGTCGGGGGGCCGGGCGTGAAAGAGGAGCTCGAGGGGCGTGGGGCGGAGGTCATCGAGCCAGGAGAGGGCGACCCGAAGACGGTCCGGAGCGTCGTCGTGGGGATGGACGTCGGGTTCAGTTTCTCGAGGCTCGCTGCCGCCACGACGGCGCTCCGTGAGGGTCATGCGCGGCTCATCGCCACGAACGAGGACGCGACGTTCCCGACTTCTCACGGCTTGCTGCCCGGTGCCGGGTCCGTGGTGGCCGCAGTGGCGACGGCCGGCGGGGTCGAGCCGGTGTTCGCTGGCAAGCCGCACCAGCCGGTCGCCGACCTCGTGCTTGACCGCTACGGCGACATCTCGATCATGGTCGGCGACCGTCCATCGACCGACGGCCGCTTCGCTCGCCTGCTCGGCGTCTCCTTCGGGCTCGTGCTGACCGGCGTCACGCCGGCCGGTCACGGACCGGTCGAGCCGGCGCCCGACGTCGAGGCATCGGACCTCACATCGCTCGTGGAGGCTGTGCTCAGAACCTCCTGAGACAGCGAGGTCGGGCCGCTGATGGTGGCGCCAAAGTGCTCACTCTTGCAAGCAGTCCAGCTCAGGGGTATAATAGTGGTATGGCACCCAAGAAACCATTCGAGCGGTATCTGAATGCCGGGATGGCCGCCACGCAGCTCACGCGCAAGCGTGCCGAGCAGATCGTCCGGGAGTTGGTCCAGGACGGCGAGGTCGGACGTGAGCACGCCGAGGAGTGGGTGGAGGACCTTCTCGCCCGCAGCCGCCGAAGTGCAGAGCAACTGGCGTCACTCGTCCGGGACGAGGTCCGCCGGCAGGTCGACCAGCTCGGTCTGGTGCGGCGCGAGGATCTCGCCGCCATGGTGGACCGCATGCTGAACCTCGCCCGGAAGGCCGGCGCCCAGACCGTGAGGGACGCCGCCCGCCGTGCCAGCTCGGCCTCCACCGCCGCGACGGGCAAGCTCGAGGACCTCCGCGAGATGGGGGAGCGCCGCTCTCGGGCGGGCGCCCGCAGCGAAGCGGCACGAAAGGCGGCCGCGACGCGCACGCGCAAGGCCGCCAAGAAGGTGTCGACCGCCAAGAAGGCGTCGACTGCCAAGGCCGCAGCGAAGAAGGCGACCCGAACCCGTGCCGCCAACGCCTCCGCGCCTGCCAAGAAGGCGAGTGGGGCGACGAAGAAGGCAACCCGGCCAGATC
>JAJYGM010000387.1 GCA_021785095.1 Actinomycetes bacterium | reverse complement strand
GCTCGGCGACGGCCCTGCTCGGCAGATCGTCCGGCGCGTCGACACGAACGACGTCCGTCGCCCCGGCGGCGGCGGCGCGACGGAGCACCTGATCCGCTGGCGAGCCACCGACGGTGACCACCAGAACGGTCCCCCCGAAGCGCTCGGCGCACCGGCTCGCCCACTCGAGCGCAGCCTCGTCGGCAGGCGAGACCCCGAGCGAGGGCGGGTCACACATGACGGCTCCGGTGAGCGGGTCCACCCCGGAGCGGAGCTCGACCACCTTCCAGCAGACGGCGAAGACCGGCCTGGCCGCCGGCGCGGACTGGAACATCACGACCTCCGGTACACGACGCCGGCTCCTCCCTCGGGGTAGTTCCAGGTGATGGCACCCTCGTTGTTGCACACGAGGTAGCAGGTGCCGCACTCGACGCACTGCTCGTAGTTGAACAGGATGCCTCCGTCCGCCGTCGGGACGAAGAGCTGAGCAGGACAGGCGTGCACGCACGCCCGGGTCGTGCACCCGCGGCAGGTGTCGCCGTCGATCGTGATGTGGGGTGTCGGCGCGATCCGGAACTCGGTCGTCGCCATGCGGTCCTCGAAGGCGATGCCCGTCCGGGCGGAGGCGCTCACCCGAAGGTCCTCCAGGTGTCGAAGCCGTCGCGGGCGAGGTCGCGCAGGCGAAGCCCCGCCCGGCGTGCCTCACGGCGGGCGATGCGGAGGGCGCCCTCCTTCGGGCTCGGGTTGCGGACCGTGAACATCTCCTCCACCAGATTGCACAGGAGGGTCGGGTAACGCGACTGCACCCGGTCCGACAGGACGAGATGAGGCGCCCGGCGCAGGCGGCGATGGTCGGCGAGGACGAAG
The DNA here is from genome assembly GCA_021785095.1 of Actinomycetes bacterium. The sequence goes on along the minus strand of JAJYGM010000387.1, from coordinate 10,074 downwards.
TTCTCCTCGAGCCGCCGCTCGTACCCGGCAAGGCCGCCGGCGCTCGTGTCACCGCGCCCGATCGCCTCGGCGGCGGCTTCGCCGGCCGCCATCCCCGAGGCCATGGCGAAGTTCACCCCCTCGAGCCAGATGCCGGCCGCGAGGCAGAGCCCGGCGGCGTCTCCGGCGACGAGGATCCCGTCCCCCGCGAGCTTCGGCATCATCTCGATACCCGCCTCCGGGATGAGGTGGGCGCCGTACTCGAGGAGGTCGCCCCCGGCGACGAGTGGACCGATGCTGGGGTGCGCCTTGAAGGAGGCGAGCAGGTCCTCCGGCCGCTCCCCCGACGCCGCCAGGCCCGGCAACGAGAGGACGAGGCCGACCGAGACCGACTCCTTGTTCGTGTACACGAAACCTCCGCCCGCCACGCCGCCGGTCCCGCCAACCACCTCGAAGTCGGCGCCCTCCCCCTCCGCCAGCGAGAAACGGCGCTCGATCTCCTCCTCTCCGAGCCCGAGCACCTCCTTCACCCCGAGGGTGTAGTGGCTGGGCTGCGGTTTGCCGGCGAGGCCCGCCTCCTTCGCGAGGAAGGCATTCACCCCGTCGCACGCGATGACAACGGGTGCGAGGAGCTCACCGTCGGGCCGGTCCGTCCGGACCCCCACGACACGGGAGCCTTCGCGCAAGAGCCCGGTGGCCGTCGTCGCGGTGACGAGGGCGGCGCCGGCACGTTCGGCCTCGCCCGCCAGCCAGGCGTCGAAGACCGGTCGCAGCACGGTCGCCCCGTTGTAGGGGCGCTCACCCCACGCCGTCGAGCGGAAGTCGAGCGCAACTGACTGCGTGCCGGTGAGAGCCATCGTCACCCGGCGCGTCACCCATCGTTCGATGGGCGCCTCCTCGGTCCAGGCGGGAAGGACCGAGTCGAGCACGCGGCCGTACACGACGCCGCCGAAGAGGTTCTTCGACCCGGGGAAGGGGCCGCGTTCGAGCAGGCACACGGACCTGCCCGCCCGGGCGAGCGTCAGCGCCGCGCACGACCCGGCAGGCCCGGCACCGACGACCACGGCGTCGAAGCTCTCAGCCACCAAAGGCCTCCTCGGGCCGGACTGCGCCTGCGCCGGTGTTCCGCTCAATGAGCCGTGCGACGAGCGCCTCGAGGGTGGCACGGGCATCGGACACGATGGCGAGGTCCGCCATCGCCATCATCGGGCTGCTCGGGTCGACGTTGACGGACACGACGTGCTCGGGCTCGCCGAGGCCGCCGACGTGTTGAGCGGCTCCCGAGATCCCGAAGGCGACGTAGAGACGGGGGCGGACCGAGACGCCCGTCGTGCCAATCTGCCGGTCGTGGCTGACGATCCCGGCGTCGGTCACGACGCGGGTGGCCCCGACCGAGGCGGCGAGGAGCTCGCCGAGCCCGAAGAGCAGCGCGAACTCCGCCTCACCACCGAGGCCGGCGCCGCCTGCGACGATCCGCTCCGCCTCGGCCAGGTCCGCCACGGAGGGACCGGGATCGAGCACGCCGAACGACGTCGCCTCGGGAGTCTCGGCCTCGCCGGCAGCACCGGAAAGGGCCGGTGTCAGGTCGATCGTGGCGGGTGCCAGGCTGCCGGCGCCGTCGCCTACTCCATGCTCGAAAGGACCCTCTCCGCCTCTGCGGGAGGCACCCCGGCGACCGGCGGTGGTTGCAGCGCCCCGTGGCGCCGGCAGCAGCGTCGCCACGAACGGTCGGCCCAACTCGACTTCGACGTTCTGTGACCCGTTGTGCCGCACGAGCGTGGCGCCGCCGTGGCGCACGCTGGCGGCGCCGGCGACGAGCGGACGGTCGAGCGCGACGGCGAGGCGCGGGGCGAGGTCTCGTCCGTCCGGCACGGCCGGGAGAACGACGACGTCGTGACCTTCGAGGAGCGGAGCGAGCAGGCGGGCCCAGCGCGCGGGCGCGTACGAGCCGAGCTCGGCGCGCTCGACGCGCTCCAGCCGGCCTCCGCTGCCGGCGGCGAGCGCGGTGGCGGCCTCCTCGGTCCCACCGCCGGCGACCATCACCCGGCCGCCCGACTCCTCCGCCGCCTCCACTGCCCCGGCGGGGAGAACGCCGGCGCGAACGGGCACGAGCGCGATCACACGAGCGCCCCGGCGCGTTCGCCCTCGATCACGGCCGCATGGGCGCGCCGGGGGGCGAGGCAGTCCCCGACGCGGTGGACGGGCACCCCGAGATCAGCCTCGAGGAGGGCGAAGTAGAGGTCATCCTCGGGAGCCGGGGGCACGGCAAGGACGACCCAGTCGACGGCACGGACCTCCTCGGTGCCGGTCGGGTGGTGGAGGAGCACGACGCCGCCGTCTCGCGTGCCCATCACGACCCGGTCGGTCGATCGGACGATCCCCTTCGCGTTCGCGCGCATCGTGAAGCCCTCGAGGTCGAGCGTGATACCGAGATCCTGGCCGACGACCATGGCCGGTGTCACGATCTCGACCCCACATCCGCGGCCCGCCAACAGCTCGGCCACGCTCGTCGCCTGATGGAACCCGAGCTCGTCCACGACGAGCACGCTGCCAGAGGGATGTGCCGTCCCTTCGAGGACGTGCCGCACGTCTGCCAAGGCCGGACCGGAACCCGAGGGCGCCGCGCTCGCCCACCACGGCATCTCGGGACGAGAGCCGGTGGCGACGACGACGGCCCGCGGGCTGAGCGCACGGACGGCTTCCTGATCGGCCGTGATCCCGAGCCGGAGCGAGACGCCGAGCTCCTTGCACTCGCGCAGCTGGTTGCGGACGAGGTCCCCGAGCTCGGCGCGGTTCGGCACGCTCGCCGCGAGCCTGACGGCGCCGCCCGGCTCGCCCTGCTGCTCGAGCACGACGACACGGTGCCCGCGCCTGGCGGCGGCGATCGCCGCCTGCAGGCCCCCCGGCCCGGCTCCGACGACCACGACCGGCCTACCCGGGCCGTTCGAGGAGCCGGGACTCTTGCGCACGTGCCCGAGAGAACTGCGGGCGAGGCGGGCCTCGTTCCCCGTCGCGGGGTTCTCGATGCAACCGAGCCACCGGTTGAGACCCATGCGACCGACGCACTCCTGGTTGCAGGACAGGCAGAGCCTGATCGACTCGGTGCGCCCTCCTCTCGCCTTCGCGACGAGCTCGGCGTCAGCGATCTGCCCGCGCACGATGCCGACGAGGTCGCAATGGCCTTCGGCGAGCGCCCGCTCCGCCTGGAGCGGATCCTTGAAGCGCCCGACCCCGACGACCGGCAGGTCGACCGCCCTGCGGATCGCCGAGGGGATGAAGCTCGCGTAGCCGGGCGGCACGTGCATCGACGCCTCGATCATGAACAGCGTCGCCGTCGCCACCCCGATCGAGGTGTTCACGTAGTCGGCGCAACCCTGCTCCTCGACCATGCGAGCGACGGCCACGGCCTCCTCGATGGTGCTCCCCCCTTCGATGAGCTCGTCGCCGCAGAGCCGGACGCCGACGGCGAGCTTCGGCCCGACGGCGTCGCGGACCGCCGGCAGCAGCTCGAGCAGGAGCCGGGCCCGGCCCTCGAGTGCTCCGCCGTAGCGGTCGGTCCGCAGGTTCGTCGCCGGGGAGAGGAAGCCCCGCACGATGGAGCTGTGCGAGCACTGCAGCTCCACACCGTCGAAGCCGCCCTCGCGGCAGTGCCGCGCAACCGTTGCGTAACCCTCGATGATCTCGGCGATCTCGTCCTCGTCGACGGCATGGGGAACCTCCCGGAAGAGGGGGTCGGCCACCGGCGACGGTGCCCAGACGGGAAGGCGGGTGTACATGCTCGAGGCCTGGCCCCCGTTGTGGTTGATCTGGGCGAAGATCGGAGTCCCGTGACGATGCACGGCGTCGGTGATCCGGCGGTAGCCGGGGAGGACGTCGGGGTGGTAGCCGTGGATGAGCTTCTCGTAGGGCCAGTCGGTGGGATGCGTCGAGTGCTCCTCGGTGATGATGAGCCCGGCGCCCCCGGCCGCACGGGCGGCGTAGTACGCCGCGTGCTGTTCGGACGGCCTCCCGTCCTCGGCGTAGTTCGTCAGGTGAGCGGCGAAGACGACCCGGTTGCGCACCGTGACCGGGCCGATCCGCAAGGGTGAGAACAGCAGCGGGTAACGCTGGCTGGCCGTCATGTGACTTCTCCGGCCGCGTTGGCCGGAGCCACCGGGCGCTCGGCGAGACCGAGCGCCACGCGCCGCCCCTCGAGCACCGCCTCGTGGACGGTGCGTGGGGCAACCGCGTCACCTGCGACGAGGACCGGGTGCGGGCGACCGGCCTCCGACATGAGCGAGCGGTGCAGCGTGTCGTCGGGGAGGCGGTGCCCGGCGTCGACGAGCAGCGCATGCGGGATCAGCCGCCGCTCCCCGGAGAAACGGTCCTCGACCATCACCCCCCCGTCCACCCCCCGGACGACGGAGTGCTTCAGGATCTCCACGCCCGCCCGTGCGAGGCGCACGTTCGCAGGGGCGAGATCTCCACTTCGTGAGAGCTGCTCGCCCGCCACGAAGTCCGGCGTAACGAAGGTCACCTGTCCCCCGAAGGACGACAGCAGCTCGGCTGCTCCTATTCCGATCGGGCCGCCGACGGGGTCCCAGACGACGCTCGAGGCAGGCCCTCGGTCGCCCGGAAGGCGGTGGGTGGCGAGCACGTCGGCAGCCGCGAGGACGGTGCCGGGGGCGACGACGTCGTAGGTGCGCCTGCCCGGACGCGAACCCGTGCACAGCACGATCGGACCGTCGTGCGAGTCGCACCTCTCGAGGGTCGCCGCCTCCCCCGTCACGACTTCGACACCGAGCCTCTGGCACTCGGCCTCGAGCCACTCTGTGAGGCGCGCCAAGCGGCTCCGGCCCGGGGCGCCGGCGGCGCTCGTCACCATCCCGCCGAGAACGGCGCGCCGTTCGAGGAGCGTCACCCTCATACCGGAGAGCGCCGAGACCCGAGCGCACTCGAGGCCGGCCGGCCCACCGCCGACGACGAGCACGTGGCTGCGGGCTCGGTCCGGCGATCTCGAAGAAGCGGTGTCGGTCACCGCGCCTGGGTCGGGGTCCTCCCACTCGTGGCCGCTGCGGGGCTCGCCCACGCAGCTCACGATCGGGTTGCGGGAGTCGCGCACCTGGCACATCTGGTTGCAGAGGATGCAAGGCCGCACCGAGTCGTCGAGGCGCGCGACGAGCTTTCGCGCGAGTGCCGGGTCGGTGATCTGTGCCCGCGTCATCTCGACGGCGTCAGCCTCGCCTGCGGCGAGGATGTCACGGGCCATGCCCGGATCGACGATCGAGCCCTGGGCGACGACCACGACCTCCTCGGGAAGGGCGCGCCGCACCTCGGCCGTCACAGCCCGGTTGAAGCCTGGTTCGACCTGGCCGTCGGGCCGGGTGGCGGCGGGCCCGTAGGCGGAGCCGCGCACGACGGTGAGGTAGTCCATGCGAGGCGGCGGCGGTGCCTCGCCCGCCCGGACGGACGTGGCAGGTCTGGCCAACCCGAGCGCGAGCTCCACCGCCGTCTCGGCGGTGATGCCGGCCCAGGGGGCGAGCTCGTCGCAGGAGAGACGGAGGCCGAGCACCGCTCCTGGCACCGATGCGCGCACTGCCGTGAGCACCTCGGCGATCAGCCTTCCCCGGTCGTTCCCGTACTCGTCGTCGCGCTGGTTCGTGAGACCCGAGGCGAACTGGCGGAGGAGGCTCCACTGGCCCGCGTCGATCTCGACACCGTCGCAGCCCGACTCGACAGCCTGTCGGGCGGAGGAGGCGAAGCCCGCCACGAGCTCGTCGATGTCCGCCTGCTCCATGGCCTTTGGGACCTCGCGCGTGGTGACGTCCGGCGTGCGCGAGGGACCCCAGAGAACCTGCTGGTGATACGCGCTCGAGCCCTGCCCGCCGGCGTGCCCGAGCGAGGCGATCACGAGCGCCCCCTCAAGGTGGCAGGCCGCGCTGATCTCGGACCAGCCGTCGGCCGAGCTCGACGCGAGCGGTGCCCGCTCGTAGGGCCAGTCGGTGGGATGGACCGACGCGGTCTCGGTCACAACGACCCCGGCACCGCCGGCGGCTCGTGCGCGGTAGTAGGCGACGTGTCGGTCCGAAAACGAACGGCGCCGGCCGAGGTTCGTCTCGTGAGGGCCGAAGACGATCCGGTTCGGGGCCGTGACCGCTCCGATGCAAAACGGCTCGGCGAGCTCGCTCACCGCCGTGTGGGACCGAGTGCCAGCCCGACCGTCGTGGGCTTGGAGTGTCCCGTGCCGGGCTGGGGCACCGAGGCGCTGTCGACGAGCCGCATCGCCGTCTCTCCGCGCCCGAGCACACACTCGGGGTCCGGGGCGTCGAGCGCCAGGCCCGTGAAGAACTTCGCAGCCATGCACCCGCCGTGACAGGTGCCGTAGGCGCCGCAGGCGCTACAGGCGCCGCCGTCGCTCGGCTCGCGCAACCGGCGGAAGAGCGTCGACGAGCGCCAGACGGCAGCAAAGCCGCCATCGTCCCGGATCGAGCCGGCCCTGAACTCCGGGTGCATGACGAAGGGGCAGGCGTACACGTCTCCGACCGGGTCGACGAGGCAGACGACCCTGCCGGCCCCGCAAATGTTGAGCCCGGCAAGCGGCTCGTCCCCGAGCGGCGACAGATGGAAGAACGAGTCCCCCGTGAGCACCTCGGGATGCTCGACGAGGAACCGGTGCACACGAGTGAGCTGAAGGGCGCTCGGCCTGAGCTCGTGCCACGACGAGGCCCCCCTCCCCGACGGCCGGAGCCGCGTGACCCGCAGCTGTGCCCCGAAGGAGGAGGCGAGATCGAGCAGCGCGTCGAGCTCGCCGGCGTTGTGGCGCGTCACGACGACGCTCACCTTGAAGGGGCCGAACCCGGCGTCTGCGAGCGCCTCCATCGCCGCCACCGCAGCTGCGTGGCTCCCACTGCCGCGGACGACGTCGTTCGACGCGGCGGTGGCGCCGTCCAGGCTCACCTGGATGTCGAGGTAGTCCATGGCGGCGAACCGCCGCGCCCTCTCGGGGGTCATCGTCGTCCCGTTCGTCGAGAACTTCACGCCGACGCGCCGCGAGATGGCGTGCTCGACCAGGTCCGTGAAGTCAGGCCGGAGGGTCGGCTCGCCACCACCGACGTTCACGTAGAAGACACGCATCGCCGCGAGCTCGTCGACGAAGGCCATCGCCTCGGCCGTGCCGAGCTCCCGCGGATCCCGCCGGCCCGAGCTCGACAGGCAGTGCGTGCAGGCGAGGTTGCAACCGTAGGTGACTTCCCACGTCAGGCAGATCGGTGCGTCGAGGCCGAGTGCGAGCTCGTCCGACAGGGCATGCGACCGCCGCGCGAGGGGGAGCGGAGGGGCTTCAGCGGGCACGGATGACCTCGCTCTCGAGCAGCGAGCCGAGCGCTGCCGCGAAGGAGCGTCGCCGGCCGGCGGCGATGTGGCACGCATCGAGCGCGGCAGCCGCCGATCGATGCCTTCCGAGCGCCTCGACGACGGCGACCAGGTCGGGTGATCGGAGGAAGTTCAGCCGCCGGTTCCCGTAGTGGTACGCGAGTGCGCCGAACGGCTCCGGGCGGAGCGCCACGTCGGGATGTAGCTCGTAGGCCCGCTCGATCTCGAGCTGGCCATGCCGTGCCGGCTCCGTCTCGCCCGGGACGCCGGACAGCTCAGTACACCCCGCACATGCCGTCGATCGAGATCTCCTCGACGAGCAGCTCGTCCTCGATCAGGGATGCGTCGGCGTCCGGCGCGTCGACTCCCGGTTGCCTCGGGTCCACAGCCGGCCCGGGCGGCGCGACGACGAGCTCGCGGACGGCCTGTGGCATGGATGGACCTCCCGTGATCGGCGTGCGGGAACGCCCCGCCGCAACGGGCGAAGTATACGGTCAGGCCGCCGGAACGGTCGTGCCCGCGAAGTACGCCGTCGCCGTGATCGTGATCTGGAACGGAACCGAGTCCTTCGTGAGAACGTCATACCTCTGGTTGGCGCTGCTCGTCGGACTGGGCTGGATCGACTGGATCGTGATCAGGCGAGGCATCGTGTACAGGTCAGTGAGGAACTTGACGATGTTGGAGTGACCGCCGCTCACGCTCATGGCGATCGGGATCGTGCTGAGCGTGGCGGGAGGCGTAGCCGGACTCGTCGTGTTCGCGGTGATCTGGGTGATGTCGACCTTGTCGGAGTTCGACAGCTTGCCGAGCATGTAGACGAGCTGACCCTGCTCCGGCTGTACGGGCACCTCGTTCCCGAAGAAGGTGAGGAAGCTCCCGTAGCGGGAGACGAAGTTCGACTCGATCTCGATCTGCAGGAGCTGCGCGTGGAGGGTGGCGATCTCCGACGCCTGGTGCTGCTTGGTCTGGTTGATCGACGACAGCTTGTTGCCCTGCGGCGTCCACCACGCGAAGTAGAACGCGATGGCGAGCACGATGAAGACCGCGACCGAGCCGAGCACCCGTGGCCGCTTCACGATGTCGAGGTTGAGGGTGTTGTGCTTGCTCACTTCGGTGACACCTCGAACTTGTTGATGCGGTTGGAAAGGATCGTTCCGAGCACGTCGAGCGTGGCCGACCACGTGACGGTCCCGCTCGCATGGGTCAGCCCGGAGTAGGTCACTGTCCGGAACTGCGGGGACGCCTCGAAGGTGTTGAACCAGGTCCGGAAGTAGGGGAACCCTTGTGTCGTGACCATGTTGACGTTCAGCGTCGCGATCACCACCGTCTCACGCTGTGCCTGGGTCTGTTGAGTGATCGGCACCGCCGCAGCTGGCTTTCCGCCCGACGGCGTCGTCGGTGCGACGACCTGAGGAGCGACGGCGCCGTTGATGGACGTGATGACGCCGCCCTTCGGAATCACCTTTGCCAGGTCCGACAGCACGGCCGGCCAGTTCACTTCCTGCGAGACGATCGGCACGACCGAGGCCTCGTCAGACTTGATGTTGGCGTACTCCTTGGCAGCCTTGTTCTTCCGCGCGATCGTCTGCCGGAGGTTCGTGATCTGCTGTCGCTGCTGGGCCACGCCGTTCTGCGCGTTGTGCACCTGGATGTACCGATCCACGCCGAGGCCCACCAACCCGAGGACGAGCAGTGCCGCGATCGCCATCACGCCGCGCTCGATCCGGTGCTGCCTCCTCGCGTACATGATCTCGGGTGGCATGAGGTCGAGGGCCTTGACGCCGGCGGGGTCCGGCAGGGCGAGCCCGAGGACGGTCGAGACGAGTGGGTCACGCCGCGAGACGTCCTCAGGACTGAGCTGCAGCGAGCTCGCGTCCACGCGAGCGAGTGCGCTACTGGCGACGACCTCCGCCCGCGTCTGCTGCTGGAGGCGTTCGGCGAACCCGGCAAGACGTGAGCCGCCCCCGGTCAGCTTGACCCGCCGGACGTCGCTGCGGCCCGGGAGCGTCGAGTAGTAGTCGACCGAGCTCCGGATCTCCGCTATGAGGGAGGCGGCGGCTTCGTGGGCCGCTGCGGCCGCAGCGCGGATGTGGGGGCCGGTCTGCTCGAGGTTGCGTTTCGTGCTCTCGGCGTCGTCGATCGGGAGGTCGAGCGCTCCCGCGATCGCAGCGGTGATCGTGTCACCGCCCTCGGCGATCGTCCGGACGAAGTGTGGGACGCCGTCCTCGTGCACGACGATGGTCGTGAGACCGCTCCCGATGGAGACGATCGCCTCCGGACCCCCCGACGGGTTGGCCGGGTCGTAGAGCGCCCGCACGAGGGCCGTCGAGCTCAGGTCGACGGACAGCGGCACCAGGCCTGCATCCTGCACAGCCTGGACCAGCGGCTCCACGAGGTCACGGTGGGCTGCCGCGAGCAGGACGCGCCGCATGGGCGCGCCGTCGGGGGCCGAGACGTCCTGAAGGGGGCGGGCGGAGAGCAGGGTCTTCTCGACCGGGAAGGGGAACGCCACAGAGCAGAGTCCGGCTGCATCCAAGACGAATCTCGGCTACGCGCTTTCGTCAGCGTCGATGCCTTCCGGCGGGCCTCCCGCTTCCGCCGCTCCGCTTCCCAGTCCACGCGGGAGAGCGCGGTGAGCGTGTGGTGTTGAAGGGGGGTGAGTTCGGGAAGACAGACGTGACGGCGGTCGTCTGAACTTCAAATCGCTTGCCCCGCGCTTCTTGGGCTGGCCTTACGCCCCCCCCT
>JAJYGM010000620.1 GCA_021785095.1 Actinomycetes bacterium | reverse complement strand
AGGTCTTCGTCTCCGACGGCTCACAGATCGAAGGCGACGAAGGACGCGGGGGTGGGGATCTCCCTCAGCAGCGGGCCGACGAGCTCGGGGAAGTAGCGGGTGAGCGGGCGCTCGTTGCGGCTGCCCAGCTCGACGCCTTCGGCGTCCCGGAACACGATGCAGCGGAAGCCGTCCCACTTCGGCTCGAAGTAGAGCCCCTCTGCGTCGGGCAGCTCGCGGACGAGCTTCGCCAGCATGGGGGAGACGGGAGCAGGGACCGGGAGGCTCACCGCGGCTCAGCTTGGCCTGCGCGCCCGGCTGGGTGCGACCCTCACCGGTTCGTCGGGAGCCTTCGGGTACTCGGGGGGCCACGGGGCGTCCGGGAGGCCCGAGGCGCGGTCGGCGGCTGCGAGCTCGAGCAGCGGGTCGAGCGACTGCGGCTCCGCAGCGATGCCCTCCCAGGGATCGCCCAGCGCCGAGAGGCGGGCCGGGACCGTCGCGAGGGTCAACGCCTCCGGATCGATCTCGTCGAGCTCCTCCCAGCCGAACGGCGTGGAGACATGGCCGGTCGTGCGCGGCCTCACGAACCACGCGCCGAAGACGGTCTTGTGCGGCGCGTTCTGGTTGAAGTCGACGAACACGCGGGGGCCCCGTTCCTCCTTCCACCAGCTCGCGGTCACGAGCTCCGGGTGTCGGCGCTCGAGCTCTCGGGCGAGCGCCACGGCGGCCGCCCTGACGGCTGTCGAGTCCCAGCGTGGTCGGAGCCGCACGTACACGTGGATGCCGCGGCTGCCCGTCGTCTTGGGGTAGCCCACGATCCCGAGCTCCTCGAGGATCGCATGCGTGTGCCGGGCGACTCGCCGCGCGTCGTCGAACCCGGTGCCGGGCTGCGGATCGAGGTCGATCCTGAGCTCGTCCGCGTGGGCCGCGTCGCTCGCGCGGTAGGGCCACAGATGGAGCCCGAGGCAGCCGAGGTTCGCCGCCCACAGCACGTGCGCGACGTCCGCGACCACGAGGGCGTTCGAGCGCGTGCCGTTCGGCGTCGAGACGATCGTGGTCTGCACCCACTCGGGCACGCCGGGGGGACGCGCTTTTGGAAGAACGACTTGCCGCCGGCACCGCCGGGGAAGCGCTCGAGCAGCGCGGGGCGCCCGCCGGCGGGCCTGGCGCGCTGCGGATGGGGGGCCTCCACGCCGGAGTACCGGGCGTACCACGACGACGAGTGGGGGCTCGGAACTGCTCGCTGGTATCTCCACGACCGCGAGCGAACGTGTGTACGCTTGCACACGTGCAGCTCGCCGAGTGGGCACGTTCGTACGGGGTCCACCCCCAGACCGCCTATCGGTGGTTCCGTGACGGCACCATGCCGGTGCCCGCGCGACGGCTCCCGTCCGGCACGATCGTCGTCGAGCGAGACCATGGGCAGGCGCCCGCCGGCCGGACCGTCGCCTACTGCCGGGTGAGCTCGCACGACCAGCGTGACGACCTCGAGCGCCAGGCCAGCCGCGTGGGTCTGTGGGCGAGCGAGAACGGGCTGCCGATCGACGAGGTCGTGGCCGAGGTGGGTTCTGGTCTCTGTGCGAAGCGCCCGCTGCTCGCCCGGCTGCTCGCCGATGCGAGCGTGACGCGGATCGTCGTCGAGCACCGGGACCGCCTGGTGCGCTTCGGTGTCGAGCACCTCGGAGCCGCCCTCTCGGCCCAGGGTCGCGAGATCCTCGTCGTCGATGCGGGCGAGGTGGACGACGACCTCGTGCGCGACATGACCGAGGTGCTCACCTCCTTCTGCGCTCGCCTCTACGGGCGCCATGGGGCGCGCAACCGAGCGCTCCGGGCGATCACGACGGCGAAGAACGGCGAAGCTGCCTGATGCTCGTCCACCAGGCGTTCCGCTTCGAGCTCGACCCGAGCACTCGGACCCGGTCCGCGCTCTCCTCGCACTGCGGGGCGAGCAGGTACGCGTTCAACTGGGGTCTCGGACTGGTAGAGGACCAGCTCGCGGCGACGCGCACGCTGGGAGTCCTCGCTCTCCGCCAGGGCGCGAGCACGAAGGAGGCGAGCGCGTGGGCTCGCCAGGTCACGGGTCCGGTCCCGTGGTCGCTCCCGGCGCTGCGAAGGGAGTGGAACCGCCAGAAGACGGCGGTCGCCCCCTGGTGGGAAGAGAACTCGAAGGAGGCGTACTCCTCTGGTCTCGACGGCCTCGCCCGGGCGCTCGATGCATGGTCGAAGGGGTGCAAGGGCGAACGCGGTGGGCACCCGGGCTTCCCGACGCCGAAGAAGAAGGGGCACCGGCGCAGTTGCCGGTTCACGACGGGCGCGATCGGTGTCGTCGACGACCGGCACGTGAAGCTCCCGCGGATCGGCGTCGTCCGGACGAAGGAGCAGACGGCGAAGCTCCGCGAGCTGTTCGACGGCGGACGGGCCCGCATCCTCTCGGCCACGGTCTCAGAGGACGCCGGCCGGTGGTTCGTCTCCTTCGGCTGCGGGGTCGAACGCGTAGACGCCCCCGCCCGGCTCCCCGACGCCGTCGTCGGCGTCGACCTCGGAGTGAAGCACCTCGCGGTGCTGTCGAACGGCGCGGTGATTGCGAACCCGAAGGCGCTGGGCCGCTACCAGCGCCGCATGGCCCGGCTCTCGCGCGAGCTGTCGCGTCGCGAGCGGGGCTCGAGGCGCCGAGCACAGACGAAGCAGAAGCTCGCGCGGTGCCACGCGAAGGTGGCGGGCACCCGACGCGATGCGCTGCACCAGCTCACCTCGGACCTCGCAGCGACCTACGGCACGGTCGTCGTCGAAGACCTGAACGTGAAGGGCATGACCGCAGCCCCGAAGTCCCGGCCGGACTCGGCCGGTGGCCACGAGCGCAACGGCCGGCGTGCGAAGGCGGGCCTCAACCGCTCCATCCTCGACGCGTCACCCGGCGAGCTCCGCCGTCAGCTCGCCTACAAGCTCGAATGGCGCGCTGGCACGCTCATCGTCGCCGGCCGGTTCTTCCCGAGCTCGAAGCTCTGCTCGTCGTGCGGTGCGGTGAAAGCCAAGCTGCGCCTCGACGAGCGCACCTACCACTGCGAGCAGTGCGGTCTCTTCATCGACCGCGACCTGAACGCAGCGCTGAACCTGGCGGCCCATGGCCGCCGGCAGCTCGACGTCGCCGGGAGTGGCCCGGAGGCGCAGAACGCGCGTGGAGGGGCACACCGCCGGCACCAGCCGGACGCCCCCGTGAAGCGCGAAGACGGCACCGGGCAACCGGCTAGGACCGTCACCGCCTCGTCGCAAGGCGAGGCTGCCTGACCGTGTGCACGTTTGCGCACGGATCGGGTAACGGCGTCCCGTGGCCGACGACGACCGCATCTTCGAGAAGCTGTGCCTGGAGGGGTTCCAGGCGGGGCTGTCCTGGCTCACGATCCTGCGCAAGCGCGACGCGTTCCGTCGGGGGTTCGCGTCGTTCGACCCGCGAGTCGTCGCGAGCTTCGGCGAGGCCGAGGTGGAGCGCCTGGTGGGCGATCCTGGCATCGTGCGCCATCGAGCCAAGATCCGAGCCGCGGTCGCGAACGCCAAGGCGACGCTCGCGCTACGCGAGCGGGGGGTCTCCCTGGCGGCGCTCGTCTGGCGGCATCGGCCCGACGGCGCACGGCCCCGGACGCAGATGAGCGACGTCCCGTCGTCGACGCCGGAGTCCGCAGTGCTCTCCGTGGCGCTCCGCAGGCAAGGGTTCGTCTTCGTCGGGCCCACGACTGTGTACGCCGCGATGCAGTCGCTCGGTGTGGTGAACGACCATCTCGTCGCGTGCCACTGGCGAGCGGTGTGCGAGGCGCAGCGCAAGGTGTTCGAGGTGCCCTCCCTGCCCGCCGGTCTCTGACCGCAAGGCGGCGCTCGTCCTCGGGCGCGTGGCGAAGGAGGCTCCCGTCGGCGCCCCGGCAGCCGTGGCCGGAGGTGGCCCGGGCACCCCCCTCCATGGACGCGGAGATCGGCGGGCAGCAGCGGCGTCGTAAAGTCGGTGACGCAGGCCGGGCGGGAGCTCCGGCGTGCGAGGAGGAGCGCGCGATGACCAGGCAGGCGAATCCGCCGCCCAAGGGCGACAAGCCGACTCCGACCGCCCCACCGCCCCCTCCTGCATGGCGCCACTGGCTGTGGCTCATCGCCCTCGTCGTGTTCATCGGGCTCTTCTTCGTCCTCCCCTCCACTCGCGCGACACCGTCGGTGACACTGACGTACAGCAGCTTCGTGAAGGACGTGGCGGCGAAGCAGGTGAAGACGATCACCATCACGTCGAGCGGATCCGCATCGGGAGTGTTGAAGAGCGGCAAGCACTACACCACCGTGATCCCGCTCTCGCTGGCGGGGCCCTCCCTCCTCTCCCAGCTCGAGAAGGAGGGTGTCCAGATCACCGCGACAGCCTCGACGACCTCGTTCGGCAGCGAGGTGCTGACCGCGCTGATCCTCTTCCTGCCGTTCCTCGTCATCGGCTGGCTGTGGATGCGGATGGGCCGCCGGGGCGGGGTCGGGGGGCTGCAGGGGGCCATGGGGGTCGGGAGGTCAAGGGCGAAGCTCTTCGACGCGGACCGCCCCTCGACGACCTTCGCGGAGGTCGCGGGCTACGAAGGGGCGAAGCGCGAGATCGCGGAGGTCGTGGAATTCCTGAGGAGCCCCGAGCGCTACCGGCTGGCCGGCGCGGTCGCGCCCCGAGGTGTCCTCATGGTCGGGCCGCCAGGCACCGGCAAGACGCTCCTCGCACGGGCCGTCGCAGGGGAGGCGTCCGTGCCGTTCTTCTCGGTGACCGGGTCGAGCTTCGTCGAGATGTTCGTCGGGGTCGGTGCCGCCCGGGTGCGCGACCTGTTCGCAGAGGCTCGCAAGCGTGCGCCGGCGATCATCTTCGTCGACGAGGTCGACGCGATCGGGCAGCGACGGAGCGGTGCGGGAGCGATCGTCTCCAACGACGAGCGGGAGCAGACGTTGAACCAGCTCCTGTCCGAGATGGACGGCTTCGACCCGTCGGAAGGGATCGTCGTCCTGGCGGCGACCAACCGGCCCGAGATCCTCGATCCGGCGCTCCTTCGCCCGGGACGGTTCGACCGTCAGGTCACCATCCCGCTGCCGACGTTGACCGAGCGAGTGGCGATCCTGAAGGTGCATGCCCGCGACAAGCGGCTGGGTCCGAGCGTCGATCTCGACGTGGTCGCGCGAGGAACGCCTGGGTTCTCGGGGGCGGACCTCGCCAACCTGATGAACGAGGCTGCGATCGTCGCTGTCAGGCACAACCGCAACGTCTTGGAATCGTCCGACTTCGACGAAGCGCGTGACCGGCTGATCCTCGGGCGGAGGGAGGGCTCGAACGTGCTCCTCCCGGACGAGAAGCACTCGGTCGCGGTGCACGAGGCTGGCCACGCGCTCGTCGCCGCCTACAGCCCGAAGGCCGACCCCGTCGCCAAGATCACGATCCTCCCGGCAGGTCAGGCGCTCGGCGTGACCGAGCAGCTGCCGTTCGTCGAGCGTCATCTCTACGGCGAGGACTACCTGAACGACATGCTCGCCGTCCGGCTGGGCGGTCGAGCCGCGGAGCTGGTGGAGCTCGGCCAGGGGTCGACGGGTGCAGCCAACGACCTCGCGTCGGCGACCGAGCTCGCCGTCAAGATGGTGCGCGAGTTCGGGCTGTCCAAGGAGGTGGGCCCGGTCGGCTACCCGGAGGGAGGCTCCGCGTTCCTCGGCAGCGGCGGCCCCGCGCTGTCGAGCCGCCCGTACGCCGAGGAGACCCAAGCCAAGATCGACGCGCAGGTGGCTGCGCTCCTGTTGCAGGCCGAGCGGCGTGCGGTCGATCTGCTCACCGAGCACCGAGAGCAGCTCGAGCAGCTGGCGGAGCTCCTGATGGCGAACGAGACGTTGGACGGCTCCGAGGTCTACCGGATCGCCGGCGTTCCCCAGCCGGTGTCGGCCCCAGAGGGGGAGCCGGGCTTGGAGCCCGTGAAGGTGCGGCGGGTGGGCCAGTCCGGTGCGGCGCCGGCCCCGGCGTCTGCGTCGGCGGCCGTCCGGCTCGCCGTCGACGAGGACATGGCCGAGTAGCGGGGCAGCCGAGGGGCGCGCCCGGTACGCTGCCGGCCACCTGCGAGGAAGCCAGGATGTGCGGGTGCTCCCGGTGCCGAGGAACTGGTCCGATCTCAGCCCTGCCTGGATGACCGCGGCGCTCAGCAGGCGACACCCCGGCCTCGTCGTGCGTGACGTGCAGGTTGGCGCGGTGGAGCAGGGCACGAACACGAGGGCACGCGTCGCCCTGTCGCTCGCCGGAGGGGAGGGTCCCTCCTCGGTGTTCGTGAAAGGTCCCGGAAGGCCTTCGCACCGCCTGGCGCTCCTCGCACTGGGCGCGCTCGCGACCGAGGCGAAGCTCGCGGACGCGGGCGTGAGCTTTCCGCTCGTGCACCCTGTCCTCTACAGCGGCGGGGTGGAATGGCGGCGCGCAGCATCGGTCGTGGTCAGCGAGGACGTGGTGGCCGCGGGCGGGCGGCCCCAGGACGGACGGATCCCGCTCAGCGTGGAGCAGGTCCGCTCGGGCTTGCAGGGTCTCGCCTCGCTGCACGCGACGTACTGGGGACGTCCGGTCCCCGCATCGCTCGGACACCTCCGCGCATGGCGCCTCGGACCTGTTTGGGGACCGGTCTCGGTCGCCAGCCTGGCGCGGGGGCTTCGCCTCGCCGCGGACGCCGAGGGAGAGCCCCTTGGCCTTCACGCCGAGATCGGGGCTCGCGCGCTCGGCGACCAGTTCCGGCAGAGCGCGGCCATCGCGGCGTCCGGCCCGCGGACCGTGCTCCACGGCGACCCTCATCCCGGCAACGTCTACACGACGGCGGAGGGTCGGACCGGCTTCTTCGACTGGCAGCTCGCGCGGCTCGGCCAATGGTCGCACGACGTCGGCTACTTCCTCGTGGGCTCGCTCGACGTCGAGGACCGGCGACGCCACGAACGCGAGCTGCTCGCCGCGTACCTCGACGCGTTGGCTCGTGCCGGCGTCTGCGGCCCGTCGCTCGACGCGGCGTGGAGCCGATATCGGGGAACGCCGGCGTTCGGCCTCGCGACGTGGCTGCACACGCTGTCGTTCGGCACGTTCCAACGCGCCGATGTCTGCATGGCGACGATACGCCGCTTCGCGGCCGCCTACGCGGACCTCGGGACCGCTCGCTCTGACGTCGCCGCGCCTCGGGCCCGGCGGTCGCCGTTCCCCCTTCGACGTCGAGGGGTGGTGGATACTGGCGCGATGGATGCAGACGACCTCGACGAAGACCCGCTGCACCAGCTGGACGAGTGGCTCGGAGCCGCACGCGCCGGTGGTGAGCCGATGCCCGAGGCCATGTGCATCGCGACGGCGAGCCGCGACGGCGAGCCCTCGGCACGGTACGTGCTCATGCGAGGGCGCGACGAAGGCGTCGTCTTCTACACCGACTACGGGAGCGACAAGGCGAAGGACCTGGAGGACAATCCGCGGGCAGCGGCGGTCTTCCATTGGCACCTCCCGGTTCACCGGCAGGTACGGATCGGGGGCACGGTCGCGAGGACCACCGCCGAGGAGTCGGACCGCTACTGGGAGACTCGGCCGCCGGCGTCGAGGAGGAGCGCGGTCGCCTCTCGACAGAGCGCCATCGTCGGGTCCAGGCGGGACCTCGAAGCGGCGGTCGCGGCGCTCGGCAGCACCGAACCTGCGCGGCCGGACCGTTGGGGCGGCTACCGGCTGCTCCCCACCACGATCGAGTTCTGGGAAGAGGGGGCGAACCGGCTGCACGACCGGCTCAGGTACCGGCGCGACGGGGACGGATGGCGGATCGACCGGCTGTCTCCGTGACCCGGCTGTCTCCGTGACCCGGCCGCGACGCCGGCCGCGCCGCCTCACACGGTCTTCAAGTGGCGCCGGTAGTGGGAGAGGGTCGACGGGTCGAAGGCGACGAGCACCACCTCCCGTACGACGGCGCTGCGTAGCGACCTGAGCGTGCGCACTGCGATGCCCGCGGCCAGCTCGGGCGGAAATCCGTAGACACCCGTTGCGATCGCGGGGAAGGCGATGGAAACCGCACCGAGGGACTCGGCCACCTCGAACGAGCGCCGGTAGCACGACGCGAGCACGGCTCGCTCGCCATGGTCGCCGCCGTTCCACACAGGGCCGACCGTGTGCACGATGAAGCGCGCGGGGAGCGCGAAGCCCAACGTCGCCTTCGCGTCCCCCGGCTCGCAGCCGCCGAGCGTGCGGCAGGCGGCTCGGAGCTCGGGTCCAGCGGCGCGGTGGATGGCTCCGTCGACTCCTCCTCCGCCCGCCAACGCGCGGTTGGCGGCGTTCACCACCGCATCGACATGCATCGTCGTGACGTCTCCGAGGACTGCGGTGAGCGCTGGGCTTCGGATCGGGTCCCTCTGCGCAGCGCAGCCGGCATCGCGGTCCTGGCTGGCGGTCATCGCGTGATGATCTCGCCCGGAGGCCCCGTTGGGCTCGCGGCACGCCGCGGCGACCGGGAAGCGAGGTAGCAGCCCCCGAGGATGAGCACGAACCCAGCAGCCGTCCCGGGGCCGAAGGGCTCGCCGAGCGCTGCCACGCCGAGGACGACGGCGACCGCCGGGTTCACGTACGTCACCAGCGTCGCGCGCATCGCGCCGACCTCGCCGATGAGGGAGAAGAAGAGCAGGAACCCGAACGCGGTGCAGACGACCGTGAGGGTCAGGGCCGACTCGACGACGGAGGTCGACAGCGGTCTGGTGGGAAGGTCGAGCAGCGCTGCAGGCGCGTACCCGATCGCGCAGAGCAGCGTCGCCCACGCGATCACCCCGACCGGCGGCACGCCGCGCAGATGGTGGTCGACCACCCAGGGTCCGAGCGCGTACCCGATGACGACCGCGCCGAGGGACAGGACGGAGAGGAGGTGGCTGCCCGCGACCGAGAAGCCGACCAGCACACCCACGCCCAGCACGCCCACGCCGAGCCCGGCCACGCGTCGAAGGTCGATCTGCTCGGAGCGCGTCGACCAGGCGAGCACCGCTGCGACGAGCGGCACGGCAGCGACGAGGAGCCCGCTGAGCGAGCTCGGGAGCCTCCGTTCGGCATCGAACAGGAAGACCCACGGCACGGCGAGCTCGGCGACGGTGAAGGCCAGCACCGCGCGCCAGCGTCGGATCGCCGGAACGAGGGCGCCCCGGGCGGCCGCGAGCGGCACCAGGACGAGCGCGGCTCCCCCCGTGCGGATGAAGACGAGCAACGGGGGGCTGATCTCTCGCACCGAGATCTTGATGAGCAGGTAGGGAAGCCCCCAGACGATGCCGACCGCGACGAAGTACGCCCAGCCGCGGCGCGTCATCGGTCCGGCGGTCCGGGTGCGCTCAGGCGTGCGACCGCGGCGCCTGGAACCGGGCCACCGAGAACCCGAGCAGCACCGGGATGTCGACCGCGAAGACGACGAGCGACACGGTGAGGAGGGTGAGCATCGTGCCGCGCGTCCCGTCGTAGACGAAGACGAACTCGAGGATGCCGGCGATCACCAGGTAGGCGAGGGACGCCCACTTCACGACGACGAAGAAGGAGTCCCAGGCGAACTGCCGGAGCCGGACGACCATGACGACCGCCAGCAGCAAGCCGGCCCCCGCTGCGGCGACCAGGCCGACGGCTGGGCCGAGCGGTGCCCGGCGCGGCAGGTACGCGGCGAGGTAGATGCCGCTCACCAGGACGAGCGCCATGGACGAGACGCACACGAGCGGGATCGGCGGTCTGCCGGCGAACGCGTCGTGCGGCGCGCCGGGGGCCTGTCCGGCGTAGGGGCCCGTCAGGTGCGGGTCGGCGACGCCCATTCCCGCTATCCGGTCGCGAGCCGGGACATGATGACGAGCGTCGCGATCTGCATCGCGCCCGTCACGCCGGCCGAGTAGATGAACCGCCGCATCAGCTTTCCGACCAGCTCACCGTTGGGCTGCGGCTTGCGGAGCTCGAAGAGCACCGCAAGGTTCGCGGGCTCGAGGACTCCAATCGCGACGATCGCCATCACCGCGACGACGACCATCGACGCGACGAGCCACCCGTGCTCCGGGTAGGCGGTCGAGAGGTTGCCGAGGTGCCGGGCGAGCTGCCATCCGGCGCCCAGGGTGCAGACGACGAGCGTGGGCATCAGGACGACCATCTTCGGCATGAGCCGCTTCGAGAACTCCACTCGCGCGGGGATCGACATCTTGCCCATGATCGGCCCGATGACGAACCCGAGGAAGAGGTCGATCGCCGTCCACAGACCGCCGCCCGCCACGTGGAAGAAGTCGATCGCCCAGAGCCAGTTGCCCGCGATCGCGACCACGAGCAGCACGAGCACCGTGCCCACCACCGGCAGCGCGCGCAGCGGCACGATCTGGAAGGCGACCGTCTCTCGCGCCCCGGGTGGCGGGGCCAGCACCGTTGGGCCTTCTGGTGCGAGCCCTGTCTTGGTCAGTGCCACCGCCGCACCCTCCCTCGCTGACCGCCCTGCCGTGCGTCGCCGCCCACGAGCACGAGGGACGCGCCGGACGTGCTCGGCTGCAACGATACACACCAGAGGGCGAGGAGGGCGTATGGCTGGAGAAGTTCCTCGACTCGAGGATCGCCGGGTCGTCGTGACCGGCTCGACGAGCGGCCTCGGAGCGGCGATGGCGGCGGCGCTCGCCGCCGCCGGCGCGTCGGTCGGCGTGGCCGCGCGCCCCGGGCCGCGCCTCGACGAGGCGGTGGCCCGGCTCGCCAGGTCGGGCTCCGCCGTCGCGGTTCCCGTCGACGTGCGTGACGCCGACTCGGTGACGCTCGCGGCTCGCGAGGCGATCGTGCGCCTGGGCCGGGTGGACATGGTGGTCAACAACGCCGGGGTCGGAATGCGGACGGTCAACCCGCGGTTCTTCGAGCACCCCCAGCCCTTCTTCGAGGTGGACCCGGCGTCGTTCGACGACGTCGTCGCCACGAACGTGGGCGGCTATTTCCTCGTCGCG
>JAJYGM010000594.1 GCA_021785095.1 Actinomycetes bacterium | reverse complement strand
ATCTGAACTCCTCGTAGCGCTCCTCGAGCCGCGCCGGATCCGGCCGCGACGCCCGGACACGTGGTCGGACCAGCTGGACACCGGCCATCTCCTGCAAGCCGTGGAGCAGCATCGGGCCGTCGATCTGACTGCTCACGTCGGAGCGGACCTCGACTACGAGGTCCGGCCGGACTCCGATGAGATTCTCGTCGTATGCGGCGTGGTGGATCTTGCAGAGCGAGAGCCCGTTCGGGATGATCGGAGCGCCCCGCGGGTGCCCGTCGGGAAGGATATGGGCGGCATCGAGGAGTGAGGAATAGCGCAGGCGGCAGATGGCGCACTGGTTGGCGTATGCCGTCAACACCCGTACGCGGAAGACTGGCTGGTGTAGCCGCTGCCGTGTCAGGCGTTGGATGTAACGCCGCTGGTCCTCATCGCCGACGTCGCCGACCGGTACGAGCCGCTGGGCCGGGTCGAAGGCCACCACGAACTGGAGTTGGCTGGGCTCGTCTGCTACGATCCAGATCGGGTACACAGGCACGTAGGCCGCTGGCGCTGCTGCCACGAACCAGACCAGGCGCAGCCCGTGCTCGAAGGCACGCCGCAACGCCACATTCTCGGGATGGTTCGGCTCAGGATGATCCGGATCGAGCCCGCGGTACTGGTAGCGGAACAAGCCGTCCGGACCCACGGTGTCTTCATATGGCGCAGCCTGACCAGGCGGGGTGAACCGGGTCCGAATCGACAACGCGGCCGACATGTGAGCTGGCTTGCGGATGCCTCGCTGTGGGTCCATCAACGGGATCCTGCGGCCCTCGAAGTTGAACTCGGCGAGGTCGTGGAAGGACAGAACGCCACCGCCCGCGTCGACACGCCCATCCAGCCACAGCATGGCGGCGGTCCGGAGTCTCTCCTCGTAGTCCCTGTTGATCCTGGAATCGTACGACGGGTCAGGCCACGATCTCGGGGACTGGCTGGGTCGAGACCGCGTGAGAGCCGATCCTGCCAGGACCTGCTCCACCCGCGTACGATCGGGGGTCGTGGAGGGATGCACGGTCTGTGCCACGGATTCCGAGTTCATCAGGACGTCGCGCCGGCCTGGGTACGAAGCTCTTACCCCCAAGGTACGGGTGGTCGACCTCTTCTGCGGCGGCGGGGGTCTGAGCCTCGGCTTCGCCGAGGCCGCGAAGCGGGTCGGCCGCGGAATCGAGATCGCGGCGGCAGTCGAACTTGACCCGGACGCAGCTGACGTCTTCGAACTCAACTTTCCCGGGGCCAGCGTGACCCGGAAGGACGTGGCCGCTATGTTCCGCGGCGCAGTCGGCCGGCCAGCTGGAGTCAGGGAGGCGAAACTCGCGGCCGAGATCGGCAAGGTCGACGTCCTGCTGGCGGGACCACCCTGCCAGGGGCACTCGGACCTCAACAACCACACCCGAAGGGATGACACCCGGAACGGCCTCTACGTCCGAGTCGCCCGAGCCGCCGAGATCCTCCGTCCCAGGGCCGTGCTCATCGAGAACGTCCCGGCGGTCCGGCACGACGTCCGGGGTTCGGTACCAGCCGCGACTGCGGCTCTCGTGAAGGCGGGCTATCGCGTCGCCACAGACGTCCTCGACCTCACCGAGCTGGGCGTACCACAACGCCGACGCCGACACCTGTTGCTCGCTCTCCGCGACGCATCCGGCGATCCCGCCGCCATCCTCGGGACCACCATCGCCTGTTGCGATCACACAGCCCGCAGCGTCGACTGGGCGATCCGTGATCTCGTCGACGTCGCTGATGCGATCGGCCCGAACGCACCGAGCGCAGCTACCGGTGAGAACCGGGGCCGGATGCAGTGGCTCATCGATAACGACGAGTACGACCTGCCCAACGAGCGTCGCCCGGTCTGTCACCGCGGCGACCACAGCTACGTGTCGATGTATGGGCGGCTGGACTGGAGCAAGCCCGCCCAGACGATCACCACCGGTTACGGCTCGATGGGCCAGGGACGATACGTCCACCCGGACGAGGTCAGGACGATCACCCCGCGCGAGGCAGCCCGCCTCCAGACACTGCCTGATTTCTTCGATCTCGGATCCAAGAAGAAGAGGAACACCTGGGCGCATGTGGTCGGCAATGCGGTGCCCCCGCTCCTCGGAGTCCACGTGGGTACGGCCCTGCTGGGAACTCTCTTTCCCCCCAAGAAGGGCGCGGGCCAGGTCACCACGAAGACAACCCGTCCCCGTCGGGCGGCCTTCCCCCCAGCATCGAGCGACGCGAGCCGCCACCGGATGAAGACGACCAAGCGGCGAGACACTAAGCCCGAGTTGTTGCTGCGCTCGGAGCTGGACCGGCAGGGGCTCCGCTACGTCGTTGACCATGCCGTGGACGGCAATCGGCGGCGCGCTGATATCGTCTTCAAGGGTGCCCGGGTCGCTGTCTACGTCGACGGCTGCTACTGGCACGGGTGTCCCTCGCACGGCACCCTGCCCAAGAGCAACGGCCAGGCGTGGAAGGAGAAGTTCGGCGCCAACCGTTCACGCGACGACGACACGGACGCGCGGCTCGCCGAGGCAGGCTGGACTGTGTTGAGGTTCTGGGAACACGAAGATCCGGTCGAGTCGGCTGCCAAGGTCGTCGCCGTCGTGCGCGGGCAGCCGCGGGCACCCGCGGGCCGCCATTGAGGTGAGGCCGCTGAGCGACGCGGAACCCGTCCGGGACCAGCTCCGATGTCGCTCCATGTCGAGGTCACAGCCATCCGCGAGGATCTCCAGAGTGAGCACGACAGACGAGGGGACTGCGCCTTGGGACGCCATCCTGCTTGAGCGCGAGGCCGGGGCCAGTCTCGTCTCCATCGCTCGCGACCGTCGGCTGGTGCTCGAGGACGCCCGCGGGCCACATTGGGTGGATCTCTGCTGGGTCGACGAGGCCGCTCTCGCGCTGGTCGACTTGGCCGTACGCCGAGGCGAGGGGGTCGATCTGGTCTATCCCGCCCCTGCTGGCAGCGTCGCCGTACTGCTCGCGGCTCAGCTCCTCCTGAGCCGGTTCCTCGAGACCCGTGGGGCCCCTGGCGCTCCCTCCCCGTCAGTGGGACTGGTCACAGCCGATCCCACGATGGCCGAGCGCATCTGGAAGCAGCTCCGGATCACTACCCGCGGCGACCGTGCCCCGATCGACGAGGTCCTCGGATGCTTCCGGGCCGGGCCGGACGGCGAGAGCCCCGTGGGCGGGAGGCGCTTCACCGGCATAATCATCGGCCAGGCGTGCGCCGGCTGGCCGGTCGGACACCTCGTCGTCGACCACCTCGCGGGACTGGTCAGCGTCCTCCGCGGGCACGCGTCAGTGGAGGTCTTCGCTGACCCTCTAGATCCTGGCCTCCGGCGGGCTGAGAACGACGGCCGACTGCTCTGGGGATGGGCCGACTCCGACCTCGCCCGGTGGAATGACGCCCTCGAGGTCCAACGCGCCTACACGGTGCCCTTCTCCGTCGCCACGGAACGCCTGAGTGCGATCGCTCACGGTGTCGACGTCACCATCTCCGTCGCTCGTCACCCCGACGCCGAGGCCGCCATCGCCCGTGTCCGTGAGGACCTCCGGCTCTTGCGGGTCCTGACTCCCGAGCGGTCCAATCGCAACGTCGAGCGCGGGCTCTCGGCTGCCTGGCACCATCTGTCGACCTTGACCTCTCTCGCGTGTGAGCCCAGCAGATTCGACCGATTCGCGGGTCTCCCGCCGTGGGCTGCTCGCTCCACCCGCACTTTCGAGCCGGAGTTGACGGCCTGGGCACGCACCCTTGACGGTGACCGGGCGGAGATCGCCACGATCTTGGCTAGTGACATCGGAGATCTCCGCGCGGCCCTCGACGGGGGGAATCCGTTGGGATCGGCTGTTGCGGAGTTGGCGAGGGGCGCCACCGAGGCCCTCGTGGTGACCAGGACGAAGACCGCCTCTCGAGCGTTGCTCGACTCCCTGGGCGCCGACCCGGAGTCGGGCGCCGTCAAGGCGCTCACTGTTTGCGCCATTGGTCGTCTACATCGCCAGGGGACCTGGCCGAGTGCGGTCGTTGTCGGGGAACCGGCGCCGTGGGAATGGCATCGCATCCTGTCCGGCCTTTCCACCGACGTGACCGTCCTGGCCCTCGGCGAGACGTCGGGCGGAGCGTGTGTGTCCATGGTGGACAACGTACGAGCTGCCCGGGAGCGCTGGGGTAGCCCCGAGGTCCGTGGCAGGACCTGGAGGGCCCTGCTCGGGACGGAGCCCCCCCCGGCGCCGCGCCCCGTGATCTCAAGGCCGCCCGTGGTGGTCGTCGACGGGGCGGAGTTTGTCCCGGAACCCGACCCCTTCGAGCCCTTCAGCTCGCTGTTCGATCTCGACCCGCTCGACGTCGGCGACGAAGGCCCCACGACCTCGGTCGCCCGTCAGCTCGACGATGGTGATTGGACGGCTGCTGTCGAAGCCGTCGCCGTGTTCACCGACCGAGGTCGCGTGCTGCTGGAGGAGTCCCGATCGGTCGAGGTGCGCGTCGGCCCCAAGATCGAGGATCGTCGGCCGCTCAAGCTCCAGCGGGGCGACGTCCTCCTCATCGGCCGCCGCCAGGGGCGGGTCGGCCTACTCCAGGCCCTTGAGGAACGACTGGGCGATCGCCCCGACCTCCTCGCCGCACGCATGCTGATCGACCGCTACCACCAGCGCATCCGCACCCGATTCGCCGAGTCGGCCTTCAACTTCGCCGATCTTCACCGGAAGCTCAAGGCCCTGGGATGCGACAAGACGTCGTTCGCTGTCCGCAGCTGGGTCACCGAAGGCGGGATCATGGCACCGCGCGACGTCGGTGACCTGAGACTGCTGGTCGTGGCGCTCGATCTGGGCATGACCGCCCTCCAGGTCGACGAGTTATTCGCCTGTGTTCAGCGTCGTCGGGTGTTCCGCCGCGCAGCTGGCCGGGCGCTCGCCGAGGCCGCTCGAAGCTCGACTCTCGTCGAGGACCCGCGTCGGGTCGATCCCGCGACGGGTCTTTCGATCGCCGACCTGCGCGACGCTGTCATCGAGGCGGTGGTCCTCGACGTCCGGCCGTGCGAGGAGCCGGTGCCGCTGACCCTACTGGGACGACTGGAGAGCACGTGACGGATCATCTGAGTTCTGCCGACTGCACCACATTCGTCTCGTGGATGCTCGACGGCGTCGTCGCCGAGGCACGGGGCGATCGCATGCAGCTCCTGCCCGTCGCACCCAAGGGTCGGTTCTGGCTCGGCCGGCTTGCTCCCGAGGTCGTCGTCCAGAACAGTCGACTGGGTGAGCGCAGCGAGCGGCTGGAGCCGTGCGAGATCGGAGTCCGGATCCGCCCCACGGCGGTCGATGGCCGTTCCGTCTCCTGCTCGGCCCGGTTCGCGGTCTGGAGCGAGTTCGACGGGGGCGATCAGCCGGACGCCGACAAATGGCGCAAGAGCGAGCCTGTCGAGGTGACGGCGACTGTGCCGGCACCCACCACCATTGGTCCGGTCGCATCGGCCGGTCGACTCGACTTCGAGCGGGCGCTCGCGGCGGTAGGGGCCGTGGGAATGACCTGCGAGTTCCACGCCGAACTCGAGCTCGGCAAGGACGGCCACGAACTCGTCGTCACGCTCGTCAACCTCTCGCCGGAGGAACTGAACGGCTGGGACACCAATCTCTACGAAGCCTCAGTGACTGTGGACGTCGGAGCGACCCAACCCTTCACCCTCGACAACCTGCCCGACTCGTTCCGGTACGAGCGGACGGTCCCGGCCTACGGAGTGAACGGCGGAGTCGAGCGGCTCTCGATCACCACGTTCCAGACCACGGACGTAGCCGTCCGTGACCAACCGCGTCCCACGTACTGGGACGCCGAATGCGGCGCGGCACCGGACATGACGTTCGCAACTCTGGCCGACAACCCGATGCCGAGCCTGCATGCCCTCGTCACCATGGCGGAGGCGTGGGGTGACCGCCACTGGTCCGATCGGGAGTTGGCCGATCGAGGGGCCCAGGAGCCCTGGGACGAGGGCATGCGTCAGCAGGCCGCCGGGGAGGCCGTCGCCTTCCGCGACGAGCTGGCCCGGCTGCGCGAAGGGGTTGCCCTGCTCGATGGTGACGAGCGGCTGCTTCGCTCCTTCCGGCTCGCGAACCGTGCCTTCGCGACATCGCCTGCCGTACCGCACTCGACCTGGCGCGCCTTCCAGCTTGGCTTCGTGATCGCCAACGTCTCCTCCCTCGTCGATGATTCGGCGGACGGCCCGCGCCAGGTCGTCGATACGCTCTGGTTCGCCACCGGCGGCGGGAAGACCGAGACCTATCTCTTGTTCGTCGTCACAGCGGCGTTCTTCGACCGTTTCCGTGGAAAGCGGGAGGGCATCACGTCCTGGGGACGCTTCCCGCTCCGAATGCTGTCCCTCCAGCAGACCCAGCGCTTCGCTGACGTGCTCGCTGCCGCTGAACTCGTGCGCCGCGAGGAGCAGATCGAGGGCGAACCCTTTACCCTCGGTTTCTTTGTCGGCAACAACGGAACGCCCAACAAGATCCAGACCGCGCGTGAGCACCGGCCCGGCCAACCGGACCCGAACGATCCCGAGATGCCGGGGCGGTACCAGGTCCTGTTGCGCTGCCCCTTCTGCACCTCGACATCGCTTGAGATGCGCTTCGATCAACAGAGATGGGCGCTCGACCACGTGTGCACGGCACCAGGCTGTCCCTGGGGTGGCCGGCCGCTACCCATGCGCATAGTCGACGACGAGATCTATCGTTGGCTGCCGACTGTCGTGCTCGGCACCCTCGACAAGGCAGCAAGCATCTCGATGCAGGCAGCGATGCGTGGCTTCTACGGCCCGCCTGCCGGACGCTGCCCCCAGCAGGGCCATGGCTACACGTACGCCCCGAGGGGAGCGCCTCCCTCGGGATGCCGTTTCCCGGGGTGCTCGGCACAAGCCGGCCCCCTCCGCCAGGACCCGGCTCTCTTCGCACCAACCATCCGGATGCAGGACGAGCTCCACCTCCTGCGCGACAGCCTCGGAGCAGTCGATTCTCACTACGAGGCTCTACTCGACGCGCTCCAGACGCATTACGGGTCGATCCCCAAGATCATCGCTTCATCGGCAACGCTCGCCGGTCATGACGAACAGGTGGCGGCGCTCTACCGACGTGCCGGGCGCACCTTCCCGAGGCCCGGCCCACGGGTCGGCCACTCCTTCTGGTCCCGGGACACCGAAGATCTCGCCCGGCGGTTCGCGGGGGTTGCGCCGCGCGGTGTGACCCTGGAGTACGCCACCGACCAGCTCACCGAGGCCCTCCAGAGCGTCACTCGCCGGGCGGTGGATGACTCCACCGGCGTATCTGCCGAGACCGGTCTCTCCGTCGATGTGCTCCCTGCTCTCGTCTCGATCTACGGCGTCGATGTCGTCTACGGCTCGACGCTCAAGGACGTCGAGGCGGTGACAAGGTCATTCGAGACGCAGATCCAGCTCCCACGCGCCGTCAATGCGGCCACCCTCACTGGCCGGACGCCACTCGACGAAGTCCGCAGCACCCTCGGACGTCTCACCAGCCCCGAGCCCGATTTCTACGACAGGATCCATCTCGTAGCGGCGTCCTCGATGCTGTCCCATGGCGTTGACATCGATCGGCTCAACGTGATGGTCATGCTCGGGCTGCCGCTCGCGACCGCTGAGTTCATCCAGACGACATCGCGAGTGGGACGCACCAACCCGGGCCTCGTCATCGTCCTCCACAAGATCGGCCGGGAACGCGACGCCGCCGTCTACCGCACTTTCCCGTCCTTCGTGGCGCACGCCGATCGACTGATCGATCCCGTGCCAGTGACTGCGAAGAGCCGGCGGGTGCTTGAGCTGACGTTCGCCGGCCTCGTCCAGGCTCGCCTGTACGGCATCCACGAACCAGCGGCGATCGCTGCCAAACTCAATCAGCTTACGCTTCCGGCCGCGGTGCGACGGGCGTTCGCCCGCCTCCCTGTCCTGGAACAGACGGAACTGACGGACCTCGTCGCGATGCTCGCGTTCACGGGGCCGCTCGACGAGAACCTCAGGCAAGACCTCCAGACCTACGTGCGTGAATTCTTCCGCGCCCTCAACGACCCGGCCAGCACCGCTCAGTGGGTGGGCGACCTGTTCCCGACAGGCAAACCGATGCTGTCTCTGCGCGATGTCGAGGAGCAGGCTCCCGTCTACTCGAGAGGCGGCCGGGCATGAGGGTCGAGCGTGGGGCATCACAGATCCTGTTCGGGCTCCTCCCCGGCCAGACCACCGACCTCGAGGGTCGCATCTGGCGAGTCTCCAACTGGGTCGATCCGGTCGAGACTGCACTCGACCAGGACACCGTTCGGTCAGCTCTGATCGCCGCCATCGCGCCGTGGGCCGCCACCGGCAAGGACGACGGACTGACCGCCGAGCTGCGGGGCAGGACTGCGGTCGACATCGTGAGAATCAACATGGAACGCGGCGTGCTCGTCGAGCCCTTCCCCCAACAATGGCGTTGCAAGGCCTGCGGCACGATCACCCGTTCGCGCGACGACCGCTGCCTCTGCGGTGGACGAACCCGTGCGCAGATGCAGTTCGTCGCCTACCACACGTGCGGCGCTGCACGAGAGCCGGTCCTCCAACATTGCCGCACCCACAACGTGGTCGCCGTCCACCTCCCCGGCACATCGACCGCCCGCGAACTCCGCTTCTACTGTCCTCAGTGCCGGGCGACGATTTCGCAGGGCTTCCCGTACCAGGTGTGCAACTGCGGAGGTGCTATGAGCGTTACTGTCCACCGCGCCGCTGTCGTTTTCTCCCCTCGATTCGCCGTCCTGGTCAACCCGCCCGATCCGGCCACCGCAGCCCGTCTACGCGCGGGCGGGGGAGGTGCTCGGGCTCTGGAGTGGGTCGTCGACGGGATGACCAACGACGACCCGACCGCCGGACGACAGACGCTGGCCGGTCTCGTCGAGAGCTTCCGCCAAGCCGGATTGTCAGAGGCAACCGCGGAAGACCTCGCCCGGCAGGTCGCCGAACGCGGCGAGATAGATGCCGGTGCGGCCAACCCGCTCGTGCTCCCGGACCAGGTCCGTGAGAAAGCGCAGGAGGAGGCGCTCAGCCTGGCGTCGGCCGTGGCTGGGGGGCGGATTCGTGTGAACGACATGGTGGCCGGAGCGACGCCGCCCTTGCGAACCCTCTATGAAGGCGCCTACTACGAGGCCATGCGTGCCGCCCATCTTGAGAGCGTCGACCTGCTGGAGAACTTTCCCGTCGCAACACTCGGCTTCGGCTACACGCGCGGCGACATGAATCCCGGCGCCGCCCGGCTGGTGCCTTTCCGAGAACGCGGGCGCATACGGGCCTACGCATCCCTCAGCAAGACCGAGGCACTCCTGTTCCGGCTCGACCCGCGCACGGTCCACCGCCATCTTGTGGCAGCAGGCCAAGCGTTGCCTCCGGCTGCCGACGCACGAGCTGCCCGACTCGCGATTCTCGAGCACCTCGACATCCCATGGCCGACGCAGGAGCAGTACCAGTCGCTGGGCGGGAGCCTTCTGACGCTGCTCCATTCCTATGCCCACCGGACCATCCGCCGGCTCGCGGCCTTCGCCGGAATCGAGCGCGACGGCTTGGCCGAGTACCTCCTGCCGCATCATCTCGGATTCGTGGTCTATGCGGCATCGCGTGGTGACTTCGTCCTCGGTGGACTTCAAGCGGTCTTCGAGACCTCGCTCCATCGCGTCCTCGAGGACTTCGTCTCCGGCGAGTCACGATGTGCCCTCGACCCCGGCTGTCGCAGCGGCGGGGGTGCGTGCATGGCCTGCCTGCACCTCGGCGAGCCGTCCTGCCGCTGGTTCAACCGCTTCCTCGACCGGTCCCAGCTCTTCGGAGAGCACGGCTTCATCCGGGGCGCGACCTGACCATGCACGACGCCGACCTGGTGCGACGAGTCTCGGTCTCGATCCCGACCTCGTCGAGGTGCTGCGTGCTCACTTCGGGGGAGACGGATCGCGGATCGCCGCGGCGTGCGACCTAGGAGCTGCTTGGGTCCTTGGCCGCCGCTCCGCGGCGAGCGTCGAACCGTGGGACCTAGTCGCTTCACTTCCAGGCGACACGCCACTGCCGACCGGCCTGACCCACACGACGGGTGAGGCCCTCGTCCAGCTCGTCACCCAGTCGACCTCGTCTCTGCGTCTGGCCGCTCCTTTCATCGACCTGCCAGGGATTTCGTACCTCACCGATGGCCTCGCTGCTGCGACGGCCCGCGGTGTGCGCCTCGAGATCCTCCTCCCGACGCGGTCGACCCATGCCGGGGGAGCGCTCCACGAACTGTGTGCCACGATCGCGAGGGACGGCAGCCCTGCCAACCTGTCAGTCGCGGCCCTTCGGGACGACGCTCCCTGGGCACACCTGAAGGCGCTCACCTCGGACTCCCGCGCTGCCTACATCGGCAGCGCCAATGTCACGGGGGCGGGTCTGGCGGGCCCGAACTTGGAGCTGGAGATTCTCGTCCGGGGCCCGGCGGTTGCCGTGGTCGAGCGCGTGCTCGACCTCTTTCGAGAGCGATGAGACCCTTTGCGATTGTCCCTAATCCATCCCTGCTTTCGCTCGGGATCGCCGTCGCGAGTTCGTCCCTGGTCCGAGACGAGGTTTCGAGATAAAGTGCTGTTCAGCACCAACTTCTGATCACTGGCCGTTACGGTCTATCACCGGCCAGACAGCCCCTGGACTGACAAATGGGGTCGCCTCACAGGTGCTCCGGAGGCCACTGTCGTCCGCACACGCCGCCAGCGCCCGCAGCGCCATCCCTTGCATTCGCTTCGGACGGCACGTCGTCGCTCCGCGAGCGGCCATCGACCGTCGGCTGGAAGAGGACCGCCGGGCACCAGACAAGCGCTTACCCAGTGGCAGACCGCCCCTCACCCACCCGCCGCAACTTACCAGAGGCCGCGGCTGGGGGCCCGCGGCCAGGGGGCGGTCAGGAGGGGGTGGCCGCCAGGGCCCCCCTGACCTCCGCCAGCTGAGCCTCGGTGAGCTGGCCA